>NZ_QTNB01000001.1:999002-1003705 GCF_003603395.1 Bacteroides sp. AM44-19
ATCGCCAGCACGATGCGTTTGCGTGTCTTCGGGGGCAAACCGTCCAGATAGCCTTTGAGCCTTGCCACCAGCATTTTCTTTTTGTCGTGGATCCTCCAGTACGCACGCCAAAATGATTTTCTGATTTTCTTCATATCCGTTTACCTTTTGATGGTTTGTAAATCCTTGTTCTCGATGATGGTGAATCCCTCGATGGTGAAACCGTTGGGATTGTCGTCCGAACGGGACGAGTTCAAGAGGCGGCACGTGGTCACGAGGCTGCGCTCGGTGACGTTGCTTTGCCGGATGATCTTCTGTGTGGCGTAGGTCACGGCACGGTAGGGATAGCCGTTGAAGTCGCATACCACGCTGTCCACCTTCAGCACCTGATTGATGTTTCCGGCGATGATGCGGTTGTAGTATCCCTTCTCGGCGAAGTCCGAATAGTAGTTGTACACGCTTTTGTCTGCCAGCAGCAGGGCGCGTTTCACGTTATGCTCTATCGCGCTCTTTTCGGGTGAGAGTGTGAAGAAAAGCTCGTGGAAGCGGCGCACGTGTTCCCTTGCCTCCGCCGGACGATTCTGCGACAAGTCCTGCGAGAGAGCCAGCATCAGCGACTTGCCGTTGTCCAGCACGTAAATCTTTTCCCGTTGCCGCTCCGCGAAGCGGTAGGAACTCCACACGCTCCATACCGTTATTACGGCACACAACGAGAGGAAGACGATACCGAACAGGCGTATCTGCCTGAACGATGATTCGATGTTTTTAAGTGACTTAAATTCCATTGTTATTTATTCGTTTTTAATTGTCAGTTGATTATTTCAGCAGTTTCCCGGCACGTCCGACCACGTTTCCTGCGGTTGCACCCGCCACGCTGCCCGCCATGCTTCCGGCTCGTCCTGCCGTCTGGTTCACGTTGCGACCGTAGCTTCCCATGCCTCCGGCTTGGATAATCCAGCCTGCTACCGTGGGGATGGTGAAATAGCCGATGATTCCTATGATCATGAAGACGATATACACACCGTCGCTCGAATCCAGCGAGAAGTTCGGGTCAGCCTGCATGCGCTCGATGTCGCTTTGCAGCATCAGCACCTGAATCTTCGCCAGTATGGTGCTGAACATATCCGACACGGGCAGCCACAGATAAACCTGTATGTAGCGGCATATCCACTGTGTGAGTGTACTTTGAAAGCCGTCCCATACCGATATGGCGAAGGCTATCGGACCGAGTATCGCCAGCACCACGAGAAAAAAGGTGCGGATGGTGTCTATCACGAGGGCGGCGGCTTGGAACATCAGTTCCAGTATCTCGCGGAAGAAATCGCGGATGCCTTTCTTCATGTTGTACATCCCACGTTCGATATACATTCCCGCCATCGTTACCATGTCGCCGGGCGACCAGCCCAGTTCCTCCAGCTGTTTGTCAAACTCCTCGTTTGACACAAGGTAGGCGGTTTCGGGGTTGCGCATCATCGCCTCGTATTCCAGTTTGTCTTTCTGCTCACGGTACTGGTTCATGTCCAGCGTTTCCGCCTCCAGCATCTTTGCCGTGCCCTGCACAACGGGCGACATGATACTGTTTATCGTGCCTAATACCACCGTCGGGAAGAACATGATGCACAAGCCTATCGCAAAGGGGCGGAGCATGGGGAACACGTCTATCGGTTCGGCTCTCGCCAGCGACTGCCACACCCGGTAGGCGACGTAGAACAGCGCACCCAGCCCGGCGATGCCTTTCGCCACGCCCGCCATGTCCCCGCATAGCGGCATCATCTGCTCGTAGAGCGAGCGCAGAATCTGGTGAAGGTTGTCGAAATTCATAGGCTACCAGTATCTTTCGTTCATGTTCCCGTACAGCCCCATGATGCGGTCGAGGTCGTTCTTCTTCTTCGCCCGCAGGTAGCTCACGCTGATGTTCTTGTTGGTGTAGTAGCTCACGAGGTTGCGGTAATGCTTCATCTTGGAGTAGCAGCGTTCCACCACATCCATGCGCTCCTTGTCCGTCATGGAGAGCGTGGTGATGTTCACCACGTTCCTCAGCTCCGTCAGCACGTCGTTGGATTCCTCCAACAGCTTGGTGTAGCCAAAGGCGATGGCTCCCAGTTCCTCCACCGTGAAGTTGTCGTCACGCATCATCCTCTGGAAGCTGGTCACATAGGTGTCGGTGATGTCACCCACCATCAGGATGGTCTGCTGCACCTTCCGGGCGTCCTTTACCAGATTGTTCACGGATTTGAGTGGTAGGCTAAGCATCCAACGCCCTGCCGTATTACTACGGTGGGTTTTCGGAAGCTCGCCCCCAAACCGGACGTACACGTCTCCGCGTATCCGGCTTTCTACTAATAATATCAATCTATTCATTGTTACTGAGTTTTTTGTAACACTTACCACATATGGCAATAGTCTTTCGTTTGCGAGCCATCATTTGTTTTTCGCAGGTAGTTTTCCCTTGAAGATTTTTTAATTTTCTCACATGGTGCATCACTAACTTATCGACTACTCCACATAATTCACATTTTTCCGCTTTCAGCCTATCTATAAGACTTGTGTTTGTAGGATGATATGTGAATTTGGGCAAGTTGTCTAAATCCTTAATGTTCATTGGATTTTTCTTTTTGAACCCACCATGATAAAAGGTCAAGTCTTTGGCAGTACCGTTCTTTAAATAGTATCTAACTGAAAAAAGTCCATTCTTGGTGTACTTTTTTCGGATTTGCGACATCGTTGTCCGATATTTCTGCGCAAATGTTTTGTACATACTATATTTCATGATATACCCAAGTTTTGACAGACTACTACAATTATTAGCCAAACAATAGTAATTGTAAATGCCCTTTATTTCCTTGTTGTACCTGTCAAGTATCTCAAAGTCATTGTTGTTTGAAAGTTTGGGACGGGATTTTGCTTTCCAATACTCCTTGCCGTTGTGTATCTTTATTTCTAAAACACGATATTCGAGCAACTTTTTCTTAAACGTATCCTTTCCAAGTGCCAATTGTATCCTCTTATTGAAGACACGTCTTAGTACTCCGTATTTGCTTCTTTTGGTGTCATTGGATTTCCTTACAAAAATCTCATATCCGAGAAATTTTGCAGCGTTTTCAGCATGGGTGATAAGTGTTTTCTCATCGGACAGTGTAAGAGCCAACTTTTCATAGAGGAAGTTCTTTATGTCCTCTTTGATGATGATAGCATCTTGTTTACTGCCAATGATTCCAATTAGAAAATCATCCGCATATCTCACGTATTTGAGTTTTCTGTAGTTCATATCCATTTCGTCACCATCAGAATACTGCAAACCTTCTTTTTGATAAGCCTTATATTGTCTTATCAATTCTGACCTTTCATTTTTGTCTTTTACCACTTTCAACTTTTTCAGAATACGGTGTCGTTTGCCTTCAAGTGATACTGCCTGTTTGGTTCTTTTCCGTTCTTTCCCCTTATCAAATTTTTCAGTGTATTCCTTCATGAATTTATCCAACTTATCAAGGTATATGTTTGCCAAGATAGGGCTGACAATTCCGCCTTGCGGTGTTCCGCTGTAGGAGTTATGAAAGTTCCAGTCTTCGATATATCCTGCATTCAGAAATTTTCTAATCAAGCGAATAAATCTTTCGTCAGCGATACGTTCTTTCAGAATACCTATCAGTATCTCATGATTGATATTGTCGAAAAATCCCTTAATATCACCTTCTACGAACCATTTCACGCCCGAAAATGTCTTCTGAATATCAGACAAGGCAGTGTGGCAGCTTCTTAGGGGTCGGAAGCCATGCGACGTTTTTTCAAACTGTCTTTCATAGATGGCTTCCAATATCATTCTGACCACTTCCTGCAATAATTTATCGTTAAAAGCTGGTACACCTAATGGACGCATTTTCCCATTTTTCTTTGGGATATACACCCGTTTTGAGGGTTGGGGCTGATAACTCTCATCTTTCAACGATGTTATCAGTTGTTCAATTCGGTTCAGGCTCATTTGGTCAATGGTTTTCCCATCTGCACCTGCTGTCATATTGCCCGGTTTCGCATATATGCGTTGGTAGGCAACGTAATACATTTCCTCATTGAAAAAGATACGGTACAAGCGTTCGAACTTGTAATTCAAATTTTCACTGTGTTCCGTTAGACTGTTTAATACATACTCTGGACTTCTCATAATGTCTCTCACATTTTCCGTTATTTGCATTAAAATTATTAGCTGCTTCCCTTCGCCATGTACAGGGCTTTCCCCTGCTCAGACTACTACGGAAGCTCCGTTGCCTTGTCGGATTTTCATAGGTCTGTACCTAATAGCCTTGCGGCGTTCCGATTTAGGCAATCCCCGTTTACGATATAATAACATGGCTATGATAGATTATCGGATATGACTTCCGCCCGTTACCGCTTACTGCGGTTGTGCCGTAATTTGTTCCTGCCTCTACTACACGACGCTCGCAACAGAGGTATTACGGTATAGCGAGTTAAGTTATCTTTCACTATAAAACATACTGGGTTCACTTGGACTATCATTCAATCAGTTTGGATTTTATCCTCGTATCTATCTGTTTCATCTCACCATTCAGTTGCAATTTGATAACTAATTGACTTATGGCTTTCCAGCGTGCTATACTCCCTGCCGTCCTTTCGTGGGCAGATAAGCTGGTGATGATAGGTAAATATTGGAACACTTACCTAATAGCTTGCCAATGCTATATTTATTATATCGCCTATACGGGCGCACC
>NZ_QTNB01000010.1:0-149802 GCF_003603395.1 Bacteroides sp. AM44-19
ACAGCTGTGGTAAGAAAAGAACATTGCTGTGGAAAGATTAGTTTTTAGAGAAAAACAAGGTAGTACATCGCAGTTTTTTTCCTAACTCTTAGGTGTCATCTACGCACCATACTGCGACAATCAGTAGAAGCCTTTATCAAATCCACTTCTGTGCCCTACCCAAAGAACGCACAACGGCAGCAAACTCTTCCCGAGGAATGATAGCCTTATTACGTGTTTTCAAACGATTATTATAAACGGTCTGAGGTGAATAATGCAAGAATTCGGCAATCTTCACACTATCAGTGATACCTAAACGCACCAAAGCATAAATGCGCAATTCCGTATTCAGCAGCTCACCATCTTTTAGCACAATCTGCTCGTCAGGATGGAGCAAGGCATTGAAGTCACTTACAAAATCCGGATAAATGTGCAAGAAGATAGCATCAAAGTTATGATAGAACTCTTTCAACTCATTCTGTGCCATAGAATGAGTATCGGTTAATGCTTTCACATCCTCCAACTGATTTGCCTTAAGCTTACGATTGATATTTTTCCGATACTCATCCAGCTTGCTGATATAATTGGAACAAATGGAAAAGACATAACCTATGTATTCCTCCTTCACATAGTTGGATTCACGAAGCTGATTATTGGTATCTCTCAACTGTTCATTCAAAGAAGTCAGCTGCACATTCGTTTCTGCCACTTGTCCGTGCATTTTCGAAAGTTCTTCCACATGCTTATTCAGGCGGTTGTTTGCCTCATTCAGCTGTTGGCGCGACTGCTTCAATCGCTTCATCTGCTTATATATATACAGGAAGGCAAACAAGGATATCAAGGACAAGACACTGACCAGTACCAAATACATACGTAACCGCGCTTCTTGCCTCTGATTACGTTCTTGATAGATCTGATGAATGGTGTCCTGCACTGCAGAGATGCCCACTACCCTCACCCGGTTCCGATATGCCAAGGCATTCTGCAAGCAGTAACTCATGTAGACATAGGCATGGTCAATATCACCCAAACTAAAAAGTACCCCCGCCAGCTCTTCCAACGAAGCAATATCTTTATTGGAGATACGTACATCGGCCATAGCAGAATATATCAGGTAAGTCAGATAATTTTCCTGCTCATCGGACTCGCGATAAAAGCAGGCCAGCACGTAAGCATTCATGGCATCGCGCCGAGTGTCGAATGCAGAATTAAGAATTCCCTTCTGCAAACGTTCTTTAAAAACATACATACTGTCCGTACCTTGTACTACCTGCCCTTTATACCACAAGAACAAGGGGTCTTCAGGGGTAAGAACCATATTCAAAGAGTCCTTGTAAACACGCTCCAACTGTGCATAATGTTCATGCAAAGTACCCTCACTACCGGTATACTGATTGAAATGCGAATACAGATACAGCATTTGCCCGTAATAGTCCACTAATAATTCTTTGGGGAGCGAACCGCCTGAAACTCCGCGCAATTCATCCTGAGCTTCTTTCAACAAACCGGTGGCAGCCAACAGAAAAGACTTTTTTATCTTCCACTCCATCTGCCGGTATTTATCATTCTGCTTATAAACTATATCCAAATTGTCTACCACATAATTCATTGCAGAATCGGCGTTATAGACGCAATACTCATCATAAAGATTTTTATTCAGCCAATATCTCTCTTCCAAAGTACGCACATCCTTTTGCAGCTTGTGCAACTGGGCAATCTTCGCCTCTTTAAGCATAGCAAACGTGTTTTTTTGCGCAATCAGAGAGTCAAGGCGCACCAGCAGTTCTTTTATCTTTTCACTGTAAGGTGCCGCATTCAGAAAGGTACACCCCATCAGTAAAAATAGTAAAGCTATGATTTTTCTTTTCATTTCTATTATTTATATAAGGCTGAGAGCACAAAGATAAATTAATCTATCTAAACATAAGCTACTTCTACCCTAAAAAGTACATGAAAGTTAAGAGGTATTTCGACCATTTATAGCGATAAAACAACATATACAGACCTCCTTCCATAGTAGCTGACCTTTACTTTATACAGCAATCAGCAAGAATATAACTCGCTATATATGTGGCATTTACATTTTACTCCGACTTACTTCTATACATTACCCGCCTATCGGACGAATAAGGTTGTCCACTATCTTTGCAACAGAGAAAGAAAAGTGTACTATGGAAAACATCCAATCTCTATTAGAACATACTTTTCTAAAATAAATTAAATCTTTTAATTAAAGTACTATGAGAATGATTACAAGAAATCTTCTTACGCGGAGTTACAAGCTCCTTCTGACATTACTCGTACTGCTAATGTCAACAAATGCATTTGCCCAACGATTGACAGCTACGGGTAAAGTAGTAGATGCCGCAGGCCTGGAGGTCATTGGTGCATCTGTATTGGAAAAGGGAACAACCAACGGTGTTGTTACCAATCTGGATGGGGAGTTTTCCCTGAGTGTAGGACAGAATGCCACACTGGTAATATCCTTCATCGGCTACAAAACGATAGAGGTAAAAGCAGCCACCAACATGAATATCACATTGCAGGAAGACAACGAACTGCTGGACGAAGTGGTAGTTATCGGTTATGGAAGTGTGAAGCGTAAAGACGTAACCACTGCCGTATCTACGGTTTCTACAAAGGATTTGGACCAACGCCCCATTGTATCGGCAGCCCAAGCCCTACAAGGTAAAGCAGCCGGTGTGTCGGTTATGCAGCCCAGCGGCGAACCGGGCGGTGGTATGAGTATCCGCGTACGTGGTACCACCTCATTCAATGGTAGCAACGACCCGCTCTACGTAGTGGATGGTGTACCTGTAGACAATATCAACTTTCTCTCTCCCAACGACATTGAAAACCTCTCTATTCTGAAGGATGCCTCATCAGCAGCCATCTACGGTTCGCGCGCAGCCAACGGTGTGGTATTGATTACTACCAAGAGCGGCTCGGCAGGCAACGCCAAAGTAGCATTGAACGTACAATATGGCATGACAAAAGTAGGCAAGAGCATGGAAGCACTGAATACAGAACAGTACCGCGAATTGCAAGAAGAAATCGGGGCTGTAAATCCAACTGCTCTTGAAGGGCTGACCGACCAGACAGACTGGTTTGACGAGGTTTACAAGACCGGACAAACCCAGAATTACCAAGTGTCCGTATCAAACGGAAATGAAAAGATGAAATACTTCCTCTCTGCCGGTTATCTGGATGAAAAAGGTATTTTGGAAGGAACATACTTCAAGCGGTATAGCTTCCGCGCCAATATCGACAACCAAATACGCAGCTGGCTGAATGTAAGTGCCAATATCTCCTACTCCGACAACATCGGAAACACCGGCATCATCTCCGGTACGGGTGCCAACCGTGGTGGTGTAGTCCTCTCGGTCATCAACACTCCGACCTATGCTCCTATTTGGGATCCTGAAAAACCGAATCAATACAATAAGAACTTCTATGGAGTGAACATCATGAACCCGATGGAAAACCTGGCCCGCCAGAAAAACAACAAGAACAAGGAAAACCGCCTCATCGCATCCGGAGCCGCTACCATCAGCTTCCTGCCCAACCTAAAGTTGAAATCATCTGTAGCCCTGGACCGCCGTAACGGTGTAAGCACCACATTCCTCGATCCAATATCGACCACCGACGGACGCAACAGCTTCGGTACAGCCTCTGACAACCGGAATATGAATACCGTGTTGGTTTTCGATAATATATTGACTTACAATACCAATATCAAGAAGCACGGCATCGACGTAATGGCAGGTTCTTCCTATACCAAATCGGACTATACCAACAGCTGGATAAACGGCTCACATTTCCGGGACGATAAAATACAGACCCTGAACGCTGCCAATAAAATTTCATGGGACGGTACCGGAACAGGAGCTTCACAGTGGGCCATCTCTTCCTATTTCGCCCGTGTGTCCTACAACTATGACAGCAAGTACATGCTTACCATGAACATGCGTGCCGACGGTTCATCCAAGCTGCATCCCGACCATCGCTGGGGTATTTTCCCCTCCTTCTCGGCTGCATGGCGCATTTCGTCGGAAAAGTTCATGAAAGACATCGCTTGGATTGATGACTTGAAGCTCCGCGGTGGCTGGGGACAGACCGGTAACCAAAGCGGTATAGGCGATTACTCGTATCTGCAACGTTACAACATCAACCGCATACCCTGGTTTGAAGAAGGTAACGACCATGCAGTTCCCGGTATCAGCCAGGCCAACCTGAGAACAAGTGACCTGAAATGGGAAACTACCAACCAGACGAACATCGGTCTTGACCTGACTGTACTGAACAACAGACTGACCTTCAGCATGGACTACTATTACAAGAAAACTACAGACATGTTGATGAATGTAAGTCTGCCTGCTGGTGCGGCAGCAACCACCAGCATCACCCGTAACGAAGGCGAGATGACCAACAAGGGATTCGAGTTCGCCATCAACTCCCATAACCTGACCGGCGAGTTTTCTTGGGATACAGACTTCAACATTTCTTTCAATAAGAACAAGCTGACCAAGCTGTCATTGCAGAAAATCTATACAGCAGCAAGCAGTGCCGAGGTGGTGAAAGAAAATATCGTACGCAATGAGCCCGGACGTCCTTTGGGTGGTTTCTACGGCTACATCAGCGACGGTGTAGACCCCGAAACCGGTAACCTGATTTATCGCGACCTTAACGAAGACGGCAAGATTTCCACTTCCGACCGTACCTATATCGGCGACCCGAATCCCGACTTCATCTACGGATTGACAAACACCTTTACATGGAAAGACCTCAGCCTGAGCATCTTCATCCAGGGAAGCTACGGAAACGACATCTTCAATGTGTCCCGTATGGAAACCGAAGGCATGTACGACGGCAAAAACCAGTCAACGGAAGTATTGAAACGCTGGAGAATTCCCGGACAGATTACGAATGTCCCGAAAGCCAACTTCAACATCAAGAACTCCACTTACTTTGTAGAAGACGGCAGCTACCTGCGTGTCAAAGACATTTCACTCTCTTACAACATCCGTTGCCGCCAGTTCAAGAAATGGGGTATCAGCCGCGTACAGCCCTATTTTACCGCCAGCAATTTGCTGACCTGGACCAGCTATTCAGGTATGGATCCTGAAGTGAACCAATATGGCAACAGCGGTTCTGTACAGGGCATCGACTATGGAACTTACCCGCAGAGCAAATCATTCGTTTTCGGTATCAATGTTGAATTCTAAAAAAGGAAGAAATAACTTATGAAACTAAACCATATATATAAAAGTATAGCTTGCGGTGTATTGTTGGCAATGACCGCAACCTCATGTGACTTGGACTATAATCCGGTAGACACCTACTCGGATGTAACGGAAGGAGTGAACAAAACTGATGAAAAGCCTATCTTCAATAGTGTGCAAGACGTGGAAACTTCAATGGTAACCCTTCACAAAAAATTTCGTGACCAGCAGGAGCACTGGTATGTCGACAAACTGCTTATCGGTGACGCTCATTCCGATAATGCCTACGCCGGAACAACGGGGGCCGAAGTGGTGCCTTACGAAACCAACTCCATTGAAGGCTCTAATTCTGTACTAAAACGTGACTGGGACCGTTTCTTAGGCGACATTGCCGTTGCCAACCGCATCATCGTGGGCTGTGACCAGCTCAAGGCACTCAGTGAAAGTGAACGCGGCAAGTATCAGTCACAAGCCAAGATATTCCGTGCCATGGTCATGTTCGATATGGTACGCTTATGGGGTAACTTCCCGGTCATCACTACCGTGGGCGGTGACATTACCGAAGACAACGTAGAAGAAATGTACCCGACCTATTTTCCTCCACAGAATACGGCTGAAGAGGCTTACGCCCAAATAGAGAAAGACCTGACTGAAGCAGTGGAAAACCCCAACACACCGACAAACGACACATCAGACAAGAGCATACTTACCAAATCGGTGGCACGTGCCATGCTTGCCAAGGTCTATGCAGAAAAACCTCTGCGCGATTATGCAAAGGTTATCAAATATGCCGATGAACTTGCTGCCGACGGCTTCGACCTCGTGGAAGACTTCAGTGACCTTTGGGCGTATGATACGGAAAAAAAAGACTGCCGGGTGCGCAATACCAAGGAGGCAATTCTCGAAGCCCACTTTCCTCCCGGCTCCGGCAACTGGTGTACTTGGATGTTCGGCCGCAACTTGAGCAACTGGGATGAAAGTTTCACCTGGGCCAAATGGATTACCCCTTCCCGTGACCTTATCCGCCTCTATGAAGAGCAAGGAGACACGAAACGTTACAATGAATCTGTTGTATGGTATGACTGCGGATGGAGCAACTATTATCCGGCAGACCATTATGCCTTCATGTACAAATGCCGCTCTGCGTTCAACAGCATTATCTATCTGCGATATGCCGACATCCTGCTCCTCAAAGCCGAAGCAAAAATTATGGGAGAGACTCCCGACCTGAACGGTGCAGCCGACATCATCGACCGCATCCGCAACCGCGCCGGACTGGGCAAACTTCCACAAAGCACCCGCAGCAGTAAAGAAGCATTGCTCCAAGCTTATATGGACGAACGCCGCATGGAGCTTGCCTTTGAAGGACAGCGCTGGTACGACCTTTGCCGCCTCAATAAGGTAGAAGAAGTGATGAACGCCGTTTACGCCAAAGACAGCGGCCGCCATGCACAAGAAAATCTGTTCAATGAGAACTCCTATCTGCTGGCTATTCCCCAAGGAGCCATCGACCAGAACGAAAATCTGATACAGAACCCGGGCTATTAATACTAATGAGTAATATAAAAATCAATTGAATATGAATTTAAGAAATATATTCACTACCGCATTAGGCTGCTTCACCATACTGGCAGCCTGCGGCAATGACAATGACAGTAACATCACCCCTACACCGGAACCCAAGCCAGACCAACCCACGGAAGAGGCAAAGGATGTTACCCTCTATGTAACGAACACCAGTCGTACTTATGATTTGACAAAGTCCGGGCTGGCCTTCGGCACCGGAAGCAACATGTCACCTTCTACCGTGACACTCGACCCTGCCACCCGCTATCAGGAAATGGACGGTTTCGGTGCAGCCATCACCGGCTCTACCGGTTACAACCTGATGCAGATGACACAAGAGAACCGCACGAAGTTTCTGACTGAAACATTCTCGGACAAAGAAGGCTACGGCTTCAGCTATGTACGTATTGCCATCGGTTGTTCCGACTTCTCATTCAGTGAATTCACTTGCTGTGACGAAAAGGGGCTTGAGCACTTTGCCCTTCCGATGGAAGACACCAAATATGTGATTCCTATATTGAAGGAAATTCTGGCAATCAATCCTGCCGTCAAAATAATTGCCGCTCCCTGGACATGTCCGAAGTGGATGAAAGTGAAAAGCCTGGAGGAACGTGTACCCTTTGACTCATGGACCAGCGGACACTTGAACCCCGAATATTACAGAACGTATGGCGACTATTTCGTAAAATGGATACAAGCTTTCGAAAAGGAAGGCATCAAAATCCACGCTGTGACTCCGCAGAACGAACCGCTGAACCACGGTAACTCAGCATCCTTGTTCATGGGATGGGAAGAAGCCCGTGACTTCATCAAGACCGGCCTGGGCCCTGCCTTCAAAGAAGCCGGAGTTACTACAAAGATTTATGTTTTCGACCATAACTACAACTACGACAATCTGGCCGACCAAAAAAGTTACCCTACCAAGATTTATGATGATGCGGAAGCCTCACAATACATTGCGGGCGCTGCCTACCATAATTATGGCGGTAACCGTTCTGAGTTGCTGAATATCCACAAACTCTATCCCAACAAGGAACTGCTTTTTACGGAAACCTCCATCGGTACTTGGAACTCCGGTCGCGATTTGGAAGCACGCCTGCTTAACGATATGGAAGAAATAGCATTGGGAACAGCCAACAACTGGTGCCGCGGCACCATTGTGTGGAATCTGATGTTAGACAGTGACCTGGGACCGGTAAGCCCCTCAGATGGTTCTTGCAAGACCTGCTACGGTGCAGTGGATATTGACAATACAAACTATTCTAAAATTGTCCGTAATTCCCATTATTACCTTATCGGGCACATGTCTTCAGTCGTGAAACCGGGAGCTGTACGTATCGGAACGACCGGTTACACAGCCAACGGAATCACCTACTCCGCCTTCGAGAATACGGACGGTACCTATGCATTCGTATTGGCAAACAACAATGCAGATGCCAAGCGAATCACCGTAAGCGACGGCACACACTACTTTTCCTACGAAGTTCCGGCCAAAGCAGTCGTTTCTTACCGTTGGAAAAAATAAAACTAATAATTTAAACAGAAGATTATAATGAAAAGCTTAAAATACTATCTAATGGCATTGGCAGGCATAGCCATGCTGAATGCTTGCAGCGATGACGATCCGGTTCCCGGCAACCCGACAATGGACTTTCAGGCAGAACCTTCTTCAGCCTTGTTCGGAGACAGTCTGCCTTTTACAATCAAGGCATCGGACGCAGATGTACCCCTTTCCACGTTAAAAGCGCGGTTATACTTCAGCGACGAAATGGTGTCAGAGACTATAATCCGTACAAAAGTAAACGGTCAAGACTATACCGGGAAAATATATGTTCCCTATCTGGCAAATATTCCCAACGGAACAGCTACATTGAAGTTCATTCTGCAGAACATCAATTTCACAATTACAGAAAAAAGCTATGACGTGGCGCTGAGTCGTCCGGACTTCCCCTACCTAACTCTGATTTCCGGAGACCAAGAATACCGCATGGAAAAAGTCGCAGCCAATCAGTATAGCGTGACCGGTGAATTTGCACAAAAAGTGAAAGGTTACATCAAAGCTCCTAAAGTAGGCGCCAACGGGAATGAAATCAACTTCGGATGGAGCAACGGTGCCATTACACAAGGTACCTCCAGTGAAATTACCTTCTCCAATCTGTCAGCTGGAGAATATTCCATCTCCTTCAATACGTTGACTTATGCAGCCGCTCCTTTCGTGAAACTACTGCTGAACGGTTCTGAAATGGAGATGGTGGATGATGACCATTACAGCATCGACCTCAATCTGAAGCAAGGGGACAACATCACTGCAGACATTCCCAACTTCGACCAATATTGGATAGACCCCGACTTCTTCGAAAAGAATGAAGACGGTTCGCTGAAGTTCCTGCCTATCGATGGAACTTATCGCGTCATTGCCAACCTGGCCCTGAATTATCTGGAAGTATTGAAAATGAACGGAACAAGCACCGCCACTCTGAACGATGACGGAACCGGCGCCCTTTGGATTATCGGTGACGGTATCGGTAAACCTTCCGTAGCGACCAATGCCGTAGGTTGGACTACAGAAAAAGGTCTCTGCATGTCACAGATTGAAGCGAAGAAGTATCAGGTAACAGTAGTAGCGGGAGAGCAAATCAAATCTGATGACATCAACTTCAAGTTCTTCCACCAGCAAGGTTGGGGAGGTGAATATAAAAACGATGCCTTGTCTACCACCAGTGACTTAGTATTTATAGGTGACGGTACCAACGGACGTGATGCCGGCAACTTGGGCCTCGTAGAAGGCAAAAGCCTGGAAAACGGTGTCGCTTACCGGTTCACAGTTGACGTAACGGCAGGTGTCTCTTCGGCAGTTCTGACAGTAGAAAAGGTAGAAAGATAGACGGATAACGCAGAAGATTAACTAAATGAGAAAGGGGCTGGCTCTATAAAAGAGTTCAGCCCCTCTTGTTTATGCAGAATATATGTTCCGGATTTAGCTTAAACCTTCTTTCGCCTCTTCTTGTGGAATACGTACCGAAGTGTAAAGCTCAAGAATGGCGGCTATCGTCAGAGACACAATCCATTCATTGCCCCTTGTAAAGAGCATGAATGCCCCCGTAAGCACCAGCAAAAGCGCACCGAATATTTGCTGTCGGCGCAGGCGTTTGACAGTGGGACTTTTACATTTGGACGGAGAATTAATTTGGGCCAAAGCAACCATCGTAGCGCCGATAGTATATATATAAGGTGAAAGAGGCCAGCCCGTGATATAAACGGCAGCTCCTGCCAAGAGCATCACGGCCCCTACTGCGAAAAGGGCGGGTATCAGTTGTTTCATTCTTCTATATCTTCTTCAAATACATAAATATCCTCATTGGGCTTTTTCATCAGATACTTCTCACGGGCAATCCGTTCGATGGCACCGGAGTCGACGGCAAGCTCATTGAGCCGTTCGGTATTCTCCTCGTATTCCTTGCGGTACTTTTCTATTTCATCGCGCAGACGGCTTTCTTCCCGGGCGTAACCCAAACGGCGTACAACACTGTTCTCATCCAGGAACCCGATAATTACAGCAAACAACGCAAGCGTAATCAGATATTTATGCTTGCGGACAAAAGACCAAAGAGAAGCAAGTTTATCCATCTCGTTATCTACTATTTAGCAATTTATCATTCATGATGGAGCTTGTCCATCATATAACTTCACGTCACAAAGATAAGAGGAATAACCGAAAGATTTCTTTTTTTTGTGTACATTTGCACAAAAAGCAAAGAATATCCCAAATATGGAAAACTATATCGTATCTGCACGGAAATATCGTCCCTCGACCTTTGAGTCCGTAGTAGGCCAACGTGCACTGACCACTACCTTGAAGAATGCCATTGCCACCGGAAAACTGGCGCATGCCTATCTTTTTTGCGGTCCAAGAGGCGTGGGAAAAACAACTTGTGCCCGTATCTTTGCTAAAACAATCAACTGCATGAGCCCCACAGCAGACGGCGAGGCATGCAACCAATGTGAATCCTGCACTGCCTTCAATGAGCAGCGCTCCTACAATATCCATGAGCTGGATGCCGCCTCAAACAACTCTGTGGATGACATCCGCCAATTGGTGGAGCAGGTACGCATTCCACCTCAGATAGGCAAATACAAAGTATATATCATTGACGAGGTACATATGCTGTCCGCCTCGGCTTTCAATGCTTTCCTGAAAACACTGGAAGAGCCTCCACGCCATGCCATATTCATCCTTGCCACTACCGAGAAGCACAAGATATTGCCCACCATCCTTTCACGCTGCCAAATATATGATTTCAGCCGGATTGGTGTGGAAGATACCGTAGCACACCTCGCATATGTCGCCTCCAAAGAAGGTATCACTGCTGAACCGGAAGCGTTGAATGTCATTGCCCTCAAAGCAGACGGCGGTATGCGCGACGCACTATCCATCTTCGACCAGGTGGTAAGCTTCACCGGAGGACACATCACCTATAAGAGCGTGATTGAAAACCTCAATGTGCTGGACTATGAATACTACTTCAAACTAACCGGATTCTTTCTTGAGAACAAAATCAGTGACGCGTTGCTATTACTGAATGATGTGCTCAACAAAGGCTTCGACGGCAGCCACTTCATCACCGGACTTTCATCCCACCTGCGCGACTTGCTTGTCAGCAAAGACCCGGCGACACTGCCGTTGCTTGAAGTGGGCGCAAGCATCCGCGAACGTTACCAAGCACAAGCACAGCAATGCCCCCTCCCTTTTCTTTACCGTGCCATGAAGCTCTGCAACGATTGTGACCTGAACTACCGTGCCAGTAAAAACAAACGGCTACTGGTAGAGCTCACTCTGATACAAGTGGCACAACTAACCGCCGAGGAGGACGACGGTGCCAATGGGCGCAGCCCTAAACAAGCTATAAAACCCATATTCACGCAGCCTGCCGCCGCTCAGCAGCCACAGGCCACTGCTGCCATGCCCCAACAAACCGTACAGCCGGCAGTACAGACAAACAGCACTCCCCAACCTGCTGCCACGCAGCATAGTAATGCAACAACTCCACATGCCACACCTGCTGCCGTATTAATGGCGCAAGGGAGAGAAGAGAAAAAAATTCCGGTCATGAAAATGTCCGGATTAGGGGTCTCCATCAAACGCCCCCATATAGAAGAGGAACAAAGAAACCCTTCATCTAACCCTACTGCCGCCCACCAAGCAGCACAACCGGAAGAAGACTACATCTTCAATGAAAGGGATTTGAACTATTACTGGCAGGAGTATGCCGGACGTATGCCCAAGGAGCAAGTAGCCATAGCCAAGCGCATGCAGAACATGCGCATCACTTTAATAAATGACACAACTTTTGAGGCTGTGGTAGACAATGAAATCGTTGCCAAGGAATTTACCGGCATGATACCCACTCTGCAAAATTACCTACGTACCCGGCTAAAGAACCGCAAAGTCACCATGACTGTCCGGATTAGTGCTCCTACCGAAAAGGTACGTGCCTATGGACGCGTTGAAAAATTCCAGATGATGGCACAAAAGAACAGTGCACTGTTACAACTAAAAGAAGAGTTTGGTTTGGAACTCTATTAATCCCTTCCAATCTCCTGCATAAAGTTGCTAACAAATTGACTATAAAGGAGAAAAAAAGCATCTATTTAATTTTTTATTTACTCGTTTATATTTATTTTTGCCAATAATAAACAAAAGAGGCAAACAAACATTTGAGAACAAAAATGATTATATGGATGCTATTGGGGCAGATACTGTATACTTCTGTCTTATCAGCACATACAATAGCCAATCAAGAAAAGCAGAGTATTCTGCAATCATTGGTCAAAAGACAAGTTCTCTATGATGACTCCATATCCATAGACAGTGTCATTGCGTGGAGCGAGCAACTTCTTCCCACCCAACAATCAAATGAAGATAGAACAACGTATTTTCTATTACAACTTCAATTGGCCAATGCCTATACATTGCGCGGCGATATCAGCTTAGCAACGAACCGGGCACAACTTATGTACGAAGAAGCTAAAGCTACAGACTACCAATTTGGTATGGTAGTGGCTAACCAAGCCATTGGAGACGCCTATAATACAATAGCCAACATGGGAGATAAAGCCCTGGAATCATACCAGGATGCTTTGACTGAACTATCCAACATTTCAGACCAGCATCCATATAGGGCACAGCTTCTTTTAAAAATGTCCAACGTTCTGCAACGGAAAGGACGTCTGGAAGAAGCGGAAAAAATCCTGGAAGAGCTGGAGAAAATATTATATCAGGAGCCTGACTACCCGACAGACTTCTTTTTCTGCATCGAAAAGACGAATTTTGCCATTTCCCATGGACACCTCTCACAAGACTATCTTGATGAAGCAAACATCTGGCTCCACAAAATGGACTCCATTTACCAACTGCACCCAGAGAAGTTCTATCGGTTTCACTTGGATTATACCACTGCCGCCTACTATAGAGCCATGGGAAATTGGGACAAACAATACTGGAAACAAGCTCTGGACATCTACTCCAAATTGCAAGCAGAATACTCCGGTAATAAACGCTCCACGTATTACCGCTGGACTTCGCTGGAAAAAATCTATCTCTGCAAAATACAAGGCATGGCCATGGAAGCCTGCCGAATCTACCAGGAATTGTATCCTCCTATAGATACACTGGCTTCACAAAGCTATATCCGGCAAATCAATACGATAAAGGCAAAATACCAGGTAGATAAGATAGAGACGGCCAGCAATAACGAATACAATAAAATCATAACCAGCATATTGGTAGGAACGATGGCATTAGTAACGTTATTTGTTCTACTTGCCATCCTACTCAAAAGGCAGCGGGAAAAGGTGAAGCTCTCCACCCAAAAACTGGCAACATCACGGATAAATGCCGAAAATGCCATGCGTGCAAAGAGCGTGTTCCTCTCGAACATGAGCCACGAAATCCGTACCCCGCTCAATGCATTATCGGGCTTTTCATCCCTATTGACGGAAGAGGGACTGGACGATGAGACACGCCGTCAGTGCAATGAAGTTATCCAACAGAACTCAGAACTATTGCTGAAGCTTATTAACGACGTGATAGATCTATCGAGTCTTGAATTCGGCAAACTGCAATTCTGTATTGCACAACATGATGCCGTAAGCATTTGCAAAAACGTGATAGATACCGTGAATAAAGTGAAACAGACACAAGCTGAACTTACATTCACCACCGAGCTGGAAGAAATGCCCATCGAGACTGACGACTCACGCCTGCAGCAAGTCCTGATTAACCTACTGATAAATGCTACCAAATTTACCCCACAAGGCAGCATTGTCCTAAAGCTGGAAAAAGAAACGAACGACACCGTACTATTCACCGTAACAGATACCGGTTGCGGCATTCCCAAAGATAGGCAAACCAACATTTTCCAACGTTTTGAAAAGCTGAATGAAAATGTTCAAGGCAGTGGGTTGGGGCTCTCCATATGCCAACTTATCATAGAACATATCGGAGGACAAATATGGATTGATTCAGAGTATACCGAAGGCTCACGCTTCTGTTTCACCCATCCCATAAGCCAGACAGGCAGAAAGGAGAATAAGAAATGAAACAGATATTTACATTGCTCATTGCCTTATGCTGGCTGTTACCGTCCGCACACGCAGATGTGCGACGGACAGAAGCCAAGGATAGCCTGCTACGTATATATCTTGCCTCCCCAGCCGATACCACCAGATTGGAAACCCTATATCAGATAGCACTGCTTGACCAACTGTCACCGACATTCATCTATTACGAGAACAAATTACTGGAAGAGGCCATCGCCCAGAAAAATATACTTTACCAGAGTGCGGCCATATATGCGCACATTATTTATTACTACAACCTACTGGACCAAAAACATGCAGAACAATGGCTGAAGAGGCTCGAACAGTTGTCTGAAGAGCACAACTACTACCGTCATTACTTCAGAGGCAAAAAGATGATGATAGAATTCTATGTCATCAGCCAGAAGATTGAATTAGCCCTCAAACAAGCACAAGACATGTACGACAAGGCTCAAAGTCTTGGCAACCATGACGGTATGCGCGAAGCATGCCTATGCCTGATGACTGGATATTTCAATACCTTACGTTACAAAGAAGGAATCACCTACCTAAACAAGGCTTTTGAACTGACAAGTCCGGATTCCTCCCTTGCCACTCAGATTGATTTATTGACAAAAGCGGTACTGGCTTACTCATATCTGCATGACAATGACAACATGTTCCGGTATCTGGAGGAACTCAACAATGCAAAAAACAGATTGCAGGAAGAAGGCACCACCGTACTGACAAACGGCTATACCAATTTGTATCTGCTCATAGATTTACAATACGCCCTTTACTATACCCGCCTTCAACGTCCTGCGGAAGCATGGGAATATTTGCAGAAAGCAGAGCGGCATCTCAGTACATCTTCATTTCTTCCTTATCGGTTGATACGTTTGGCAGCATATGCCGAATATTACCAACTGACAAAAGAATACGACAAAGCTTTGGTTTATTTAGAAGACGCCATTGAACTTGTAACCCCTATTTCACTGGATAATGCCATGATTTATGGACTTCAGAAAGCGGATATACTAGTAAAGATGGGGTTTCCGGACGACGCACTTCCTATCTATAAACAAATAACCAAGGCAAGAGATTCGTTATATACAGTATTCTCCACCTCACAGATAGAACAGATACAAAGCCTATATAATATGGACCAACTGCTTTTCCAGAAAGAACAGCGGCAAGCCACTTTTCACCGTATCTGTCTGGTCACCTCCATTATCATCATTATAGCCTTGTTACTTTTCAACCTACATATGTATAGAAGCAGGAAGCGGCTGCAACAAGATGAGAAGGAAATGCGTAAATTGGCAATTATTGCCGAAGAAGCCAACGAAGTAAAAAGCCGTTTCCTTGCCAATATGAGTTATAATATCCGTATTCCACTGAACAATGTAGTCGGTTTCTCCCAACTGCTTTCCACCGACAACGAGCTGGATGAAGAAGAGCGAAAAGAGTATTCCGGTATTATCCAGGCCAATTCGGGTGAGCTTATCCAACTGGTAAACGACGTATTGGACCTCTCACGCCTGGAAGCGAATATGATGAAATTTCAATTGCAGGATTGTAATGTAAAAGAATGGTGCAACGAACTAGGTTTTCTAATACAAATGCGCAGTGAAGGCCGTATCCTCCTGAAACTACAAGTGGAGGTAGGAGATGCGCGTATCCATACCGACGTCAACCGCCTTACACAAATAGTGACAAGTATGCTGCTTTATCCAAACGACTGTAAAGAAACGCGCAAAGTCAGCATGTTCTTGGTCAACCATCCGGACAAACACATCATAGCATGCCGGATAGAGAACAGCCCGATAGCCGATCCCAGGTTTGCCTCTCAAAAAGTATCAGTGCAACAGAAAATCAACCAGTTGTTCTTTGAACATTTCAAAGGTACCTATCAAACCGAGAATGTCGAAGAAGGAGAAATCGCAGTGATTACTTTTACCTATCCGACTCTTTCTTAAAAGTTGAAAATCGGCTTAAGCTCCAGCTAAAGCCAATAGTATCAGAGCAATTCGTTTACGAAATTCAAAAACGAACATTTTTCAGTCTCTGCGGTATGCTGTGTCGCTTTCTCGACTCCTTATTTAGACGACATACAAATTATACGTTTTTAATCAAGATTGATAGCAAGTAATAAAGAAAACCACTATTTTTGCCGAACGAATTAGTACTAATAATAATTTAAATCTAAAAGAAAATGGCTTACGTAATTAGTGACGATTGTATTGCTTGCGGAACTTGTATCGACGAGTGTCCGGTTGGCGCTATCTCTGAAGGTGATATCTATCATATCGACCCTGAGACTTGCACAGAGTGTGGTACTTGTGCAGATGTTTGTCCTTCTGAAGCAATTCATCCGGGAGAATAATACAATCCCAGTATCAAAAACAAAAGCGTGGGTAGATAAACTGCCTGCGCTTTTTTATATCCCCCACGTGAAATTCAGTACCTTCACCCCCCTCATTGTTATTTTCTATATACGGATAATACGTTAGTTCACAGACATGAACACTTTGTTCCATAAGTATAAAACAAAGTGTTCATATAGTAGAAAACAAAATGTTCGTATAATATAAAACAAAGTGTTTATACTGTATGGAACAGAGTGTTCGCTATAATGAAACAAAGTGTTCGTCATAACAAAACAAAGTGTTCGTCATAACAAAACAAAGTGTTCGTCATAACAAAACAAAGTGTTCGTCATAACAAAACGAACAGTTCGCTTTGATGAAACGAACTGTTCGTGACAGCATGACAGATGTCTTGCTAAAATAAGTTTGTAGAAGAAGTTAGAATCACTTCAGATTAGCCAGTGCTTCTTTTATACGACGGATAGCTTCAACTATATTTTCATCGCTGGTTGCATAACTCATACGAATGCATTCGGGAGCTCCGAAAGAAGCACCACCTACGCAAGCCACATGAGCCACTTCCAACAGATACATGGCCAAATCATCTGAATCATTGATTTTACGTTCTCCGGCAGATTTACCGAAGAATGAATCGCATTTAGGGAACAGATAGAAAGCACCTTCCGGTACATTCACCTCGAAACCCGGAACTTCCTTGGCCAACTTTACAATCAAATCACGACGACGCTCGAAAGCCTTGCGCATTTCCTCCACCGGAACTTGTGTACCCGTATAAGCAGCCTCAGCAGCCTTCTGAGATACAGAACAAGGACCGGAAGTATACTGTCCCTGCAATTTATTGCAAGCCTTCACAAGCCATTCCGGACCTGCAATGAAACCGATACGCCAACCAGTCATTGCATATGCTTTGGAAACACCATTCACAATGACCGTACGCTCTTTCATTTCGGGGAATTGTGCTATGCTCTGATGCTTGCCGATATAGTTGATATGTTCGTAAATCTCATCGGCAATCACAACAACCTGCGGATACTTTGCCAATACTGCGGCCAGGCCTGCCAACTCCTCCTTGCTGTACACCGAACCCGTAGGGTTAGAGGGAGAGCAAAGAATCAGCGCCTTTGTCTTCGGGGTGATGGCAGCCTCCAGCTGTGCAGGTGTTATCTTAAAGTCCTGGTCGATACCGGCAGGTACGATAACCGGCGTACCCTCAGCCAACTTTACCATTTCCGGATAACTGACCCAATAGGGAGCAGGTACAATTACTTCGTCACCCGGATTTACCAATACCAGGATTGCATTGCAAACCGACTGCTTGGCACCATTGGCGCAAGAAATTTGTGCGGCGGTATATTCCAGACCGTTTTCCTTCTTCAACTTCTCTACAATTGCATTACGTAAGGCAGGATAACCCGGCACTGGAGAATAGCGAGAAAAGTTATCGTCTATCGCCTTTTTCGCAGCCTCTTTAATGTGGTCGGGAGTATTGAAGTCCGGTTCTCCCACACTCAGGTTAATTACGTCTACGCCTTGAGCCTTCAGCTCTGCGCTCTTTTGAGACATAGCCAGTGTCGCAGAAGGCGACAAACTGTTTAAACGATCTGATAATTGGTTCATTTTGTTACTATTTAATGATTGTTACGCAAATCCGGTTGCAAAATAAGCGATTTTCTTTGATATAAGAAAACAAAAAGACAGTTACTTATTGAAATGAAGTGTATGTCCCATACGTTCTTTCTTGGTACGGAGATAACGCTCGTTGTATGGATTCGGAGTAGTCTCAATAGCTACGTTCTCCGTTATTTCCAAACCGTAAGCCTCCAAGCCCACACGTTTCACGGGATTATTGGTCATCAGCCGCATTTTGTGCACTCCTATCTCACGAAGAATCTGGGCACCCACACCATAATCACGCTCGTCTGCCAGATGTCCCAGGCAAATATTAGCATCCACAGTATCCATGCCTTCTTCCTGCAATTTATATGCTTTCATTTTTTCCATCAGGCCAATGCCGCGACCTTCCTGATTCAGATATACAACTACCCCCTTACCGGCTTTCTCTATCATCTCCATTGCCTTATGCAGCTGCTCGCCACAATCACAGCGTTTGGAATTGAATATATCACCAGTGGCACAAGAAGAATGTACACGCACCAGAATCGGTTCATCCAATTCCCAAGTACCCTTGAACAAAGCTACATGTTCCAAACCGTTCGACTTCTGGCGGAAAGGAATCAAACGGAAATGACCGTGGTCTGTAGGCATATCCACTTCCACTCCTTTTTCTACAATAGACTCCTGCTTCAAACGGTAGGCAATCAAGTCACGGATAGAAATCAATTTCAAGCCAAATTCATCTGCCATTCTGCGCAATTCGGGCAAACGGGCCATTGTACCATCCTCATTCATTATTTCCATAAGGGCTCCCGCCGGATAAAGTCCAGCCAAACGTGCCATATCAATAGTAGCCTCCGTATGTCCGGCACGGCGCAACACACCTTTCTCCTGAGCATACAATGGATTAATGTGGCCAGGACGCCCGAAAGTGGCCGGAGTAGAAGCCGGATCGGCCAACGCCTGGATAGTAGCAGCGCGGTCTGCCGCAGAAACCCCGGTACTACAGCCTTCCAATTTATCAATAGTAACAGTGAAGGGAGTACCCAATACAGAAGTATTATCCGATACCTGATGCGGCAAATCCAGTTCCTTGCAACGCGAAACTGTAATTGGAGCACAAAGCACACCACGGGCATGCTTCAACATAAAGTTTACTTTCTCCGGTGTAATCTTTTCAGCTGCAATTATCAAATCACCCTCATTCTCACGGTCCTCATCATCCACAACAATCACAAAGTTACCGGCTTTGAAGTCTTCAATGGCCTCTTCTATCGTATTCAACTTTACATTTTCCATAATCTATTTTGTTTTTATTTATTCTGATCCCTTTCTATAATTCCAATCACATCTTCATTTGTCTTGATAATCCGCTCCATATCCTTATTCAGACGGATACGGAATGCCCAGATACGGAAATAAAAGAACAAGCCTATCGGGAAAACAATACCGCAGAGCAAGTTTAACCAATAATTGCGGAACGGACGGACATGCGCATGGATGGGGATGACCGGATAGGTGTTCAGCGCTGTCAACAAAGTAACGGATCTTGTATTCGACATCTCATCTATCAGACTTTCCAAACGTTCGTTAATATCTTCCACTGCCTCATCCTGGCTATCAGTCATCCACAATTTAAAGTAATTGGGAGCACGTTTCAACCCCTTTCTATCAGCATATTCACGACAGTCTACGGACAAAGCCTTCAGCTCTTCCGGAATACGTGTATAATCAGGATCATGAATGATTACTTCCTTACGGAACAGATGGCGTACACTGCGAATACCCACAACCTTCTTGAACCAATTTATATAAGCATCAGCATTCAATACCACTGAATCATTGTTGGATTTATATGTCAAGAACGCACCCAATGGAGCCAAGACAGCAGTACTGGTCCACATACCCATCCAGACAACCCACTGTCCGTCACGGGCCATCTTATACCCCGTATTGTTGATGATGTAATAGATAATAAAAATCAATACAGAAACCACCACCGGCATTCCCAAGCCTCCTTTACGGATAATTCCTCCGAGTGGCGCACCAATAAAGAAGAAGATGAGACATGCCAGAGAAAGAGTCAGTTTCTCATGCCAGGAAGTCATGTGCCGTCGAAGGCTGCTTTCAGTCTGCGATATATTAAAGCTCTTAAAACTCCAGTCACTCCCCGCACTCTCTGCACGGCTGACGGCCGTGGATATAACCTTCTGTTTCTGCATCAGTGTAGCCACATTGTAGAGGCTGTCTACATTGTACTCACCTAAATAGGCCTTTTCAATCTTCAATGTATCCTCTTTAGACAAGCTGGCTGTCACCTTATAAGTTCCTGCCATAGCTTCTTTATAATAACCACGTCCCACACTGTCATTCTGCAATTTCATGGAATCAATATCCGCCTGCAGCATTCTCATATCCTTACTGTTGGACTGATTACTCATGATACCTGCATCCACCATATTAAAATCCGAATTGAACTCAATGATTGCATGCTTTTCGCGGAATGTCTCACGCCGGTAAGGCACATTCCTTTGGTTCATGTTCTGCGATTTCAAATTCTCAAACTGCTCACCACTGTATAAATGCAAATATAAATGCTGTTTGTCAGCCGTCATCTCCAGACGTCCCGAATCAGACTTGATAATTTGAGCATTCTCAAAACCTTTCTCAAAATTATATATCAGTACGTCATACAGCATACCAGTTTTGCGGTTCTTATGCTTCACATACAGATTATAACCATCTATTTCATCGTAGAACACACCTTCAGGAATATCCACTTCGGGAGATTTCTGCTTCATGGAAATAAGCAAAGTCCATAATTTTGTTTGGGCTTTTGGTCCTATGACATTTTGGAAATAGAAAGAGACACAACAGATGAAACAAATAAAGATAATCAAGGGCCGCATGATTTTCAATAAAGAAATACCGGCTGCCTTCATGGCAAGTAATTCAAAACGTTCTCCGAAATTTCCAAAGGTGATAAGGGCAGCCAGCAGAATAGCCAGCGGCAACGACGCAGGTACCAACGAAAGCGCAGAATAAAAGAAAAACTGTGCAAGGACAGTCATCTCCAATCCTTTTCCTACCATTTCGTCCACATACCTCCATAAAAACTGCATCATAAAGATGAAGAGGCAGATGAAGAAAGTACCCATAAAGAGCATGCAAAAGCTCTTCAAAACAAATATATCTAACTTTTTTATGCGCAGCATTTTACTCGTTTCATGCAATGAGAGCACAAAAGTAGTACAAAAAAAGGGAGTACGGGAAATTTTTAATCTAAAGTTAACTAAAAACCACAAGTTCTTCGCAAAGTATCCACTTGCGATTCCCATAATTCACGCGAATCACCCACCTCGTCTATATCGGCAAAGTCTGTTATCTCCAATACGAAATCATTGGTCAACTCATTGTTTGTCATCTTCAGTTCAAAGTATTCTCGCTCGTTCTCATCGTCCAGCCAGCGGAAGCGGATGAATGAATACGCCCGCACGGCAATAATCTCGGCATCACGTTTTTCTGTTTTTCCCCAAAAAAAGGTTACTGTTTTATCGTCTGACTGAACCCTATCAGCAAACCAGCCCTCCAAACCAGTAGGGGTACTTATCGCTGCCCAAAGAATACTTTTAGAAGTCGCATTCAAGAGATATTCCAAATGTATTTTCTTTCTTTCCATAGTCTATTCTGCTTTTTATTGCGCCAGCCAAGATAAATACTTTTTTCTAATTACAGAAAATAAATCATCAAATTTATTTATACCTCCCTTTCCATACACCCCTAATTCATTGATAATGTTATACAAAGACTTTTAATAAAAAGTACTGCAAACCACTTCAGCACCCTATCAGCAAAAGAAAAAGCAGAAAATATCCATAAAAGTTTTGGCAATTTAAATAAAAGCTATATCTTTGCACCCGCAATCGAGAAATGATGGCGGGATAGCTCAGCTGGTTAGAGCGCATGATTCATAATCATGAGGTCCCCGGTTCAATCCCGGGTCCCGCTACAAAGAAGATTTAGACTGTTAGGAGGCTTCCACTCTTGGCGGTCTTTTTTGTTTTTAATACTCGTTTTTTACTATGGTTTGTTTTCAAATTATAGTAAAAAGGAAAATATGAATACAAACAGTTGATATATGGATAGTCCTCTTGCATTTTAAGCCACTAACTTTGTGTGCAAATATCAAGTGACTATTATGAAAAGACAACTGTTCACATTTTCCTTTCTGTGTCTGCTTGCACTAGGTACAAGAGCACAAGATACCCTAACCTTGGAGGACTGCCTCAAAATAGGTATCGAAAACAACTTGTCCTTGCAAAGCAAACGGAAGGAAATACAAAAAGGGAAATACGGCATCTCTGAGAATCGAGCCAAACTGCTGCCCCAAATCAATGGTTTTGCCAACTATAACGACAACATCGATCCACCCGTATCCGTCACTGACGGCTCAGCGTACGGCAATCCCTACAATGTAACCCAAACCTTACAATACAACGCCAACTTCGGATTACAGCTGCAGATACCACTTTATAACCAAACACTCTACACCACTCTGTCCATAGCTAAAACCATGGATGAGATGAATCGCCTTTCTTATGAAAAGGCAAGAGAAGACCTCATCCTTCAAATTAGTCAAATGTACTACCTAGGACAGGTTACAGCTGAACAGATTATTTTGATAAAAGCCAACATCACTCGCCTAGAAGAGTTGAGAGATATCACTCAGGCCTTCTATGACAACGGTATGGCTATGGAAGTAGATGTGAAACGCGTCAACATCAACCTGGAGAACCTCAAGGTGCAACACGACAACGCACAAGCCATGATGGAACAGCAACTGAACCTACTGAAATACATCATCGACTATCCGGCAGAAGAAAATATAGCACTGGTACCGGTGAATACAGAAATGATTACGCCCGCAGCACTCACCGGGCTATCTGAAACACTATATGAACTACAGCTGCTGCAATCACAGAAACAACTCGCAGAGCAACAAAAAACAATAGTCAGCAACGGTTACATCCCCTCCTTGAGCTTGACGGGAAGCTGGATGTTCTCTGCCTATACGGACAAAGCTTACCATTGGTTCCATTCCGGCCCTTCCAACCATTGGTATCGCTCCTATGGAGTGGGACTCTCCTTGCGCATTCCCATTTTCGACGGACTGGACAAACGCTACAAGATGCGTAAGGCAACCATTGACATAGAGAACATCAAACTCGCTCAAGAGAATACCCGAAAAAATCTTCAGACACAATATCTGAATGCTACCAATGACCTGATGAACAGCCAGCGTAACTTTAAGAAGCAGAAGGACAATTATCTGCTTGCTGAAGATGTATATACCGTTACCATGGACCGTTATCGGGAAGGAATCGCCTCAATGACCGAAGTGTTGCAGGACGAAATGCGGATGAGCGAAGCCCAAAACAACTATATCAGTGCCCACTACAATTACCGGATAACCAATCTGACTTTGCTGAAGCTGACGGGACAGTTGGAGACGTTGAGCCCCTCAATTCATTAAAGAGGAAGATGAATAGAGCCCGTATTCAAGGACGGATGTATATATAATAAGTAAACAATATAATATAGAAAATATGGAAACAAAAGAGAACAATAACACCGCAAGTACCCACCAAGAAAAAGCACGGAAATTGAAGAAGCTTCGCCGTTGGCAAATCGTTGTCAGCCTATTAGGAATAGCTATCCTTATCTGGGGAATTATTCAAGTGGTCTGCCTCTTTTTGAACTACAAACGGACGGAAACCAGTAATGATGCACAGATTGAACAATACATATCTCCCGTCAATCTGCGCGCATCAGGATATATCAAGAAAATTTGTTTCACAGAACACCAAGAAGTACACAAAGGAGATACCTTACTTATATTGGACGACCGGGAATATAAAATCAGAGTCATGGAAGCTGAAGCTGCACTCAAGGATGCACAAGCCGGTGCCACAGTCATTGGTGCCACACTACAAACCACGCAAACTACAGCCTCTGTCTACGACGCCTCCATAGCAGAGATAGAAATCCGCCTTACCAAGCTGGAGAAAGACCGCCAACGATACCAGAATCTGGTGAAGAGAAACGCTGCCACCCCCATTCAATTGGAACAGATAGAAACCGAATATGCAGCTACCCACAAGAAGTTGGAAGCCGTGAAACGACAACAGAAAGCTGCCTTGTCGGGTGTGAACGAAGTGTCACATCGCCGTGAAAATACCGAAGCTGCCATACAACGGGCAACAGCCGCACTCGAAATGGCACGACTGAATCTCTCCTACACCGTAGTAGTAGCTCCTTGTGATGGGAAATTGGGGCGGCGTACTCTTGAAGAAGGACAATTCATCACTGCCGGACAAACCATCACCTACATTCTGCCTGACACACAAAAGTGGATTATAGCCAACTACAAGGAAACCCAGATTGAGAATCTGCACTTGGGACAAGAAGTAGTCATTACCGTCGATGCCATCAGCGACAAAGAATTCAAAGGAAAAATCACTGCCATCTCCGGAGCCACCGGCTCCAAATATTCCCTAGTGCCCACGGATAATTCTGCCGGCAACTTCGTGAAGATACAGCAACGCATCCCAGTCCGCATCGACTTTACCGATTTGTCTAAAGAAGACAACAGTAGCCTTGCCGCCGGTATGATGGTAATAGTCAAAGCGAAAACAAAAAAATAGGGATTAAGGATTAGAGGTTAGGGATTAAGGCAACCAACTCCTTAATCCTTACCCCCTAATCCTTAATCTTTAACCCTTAATCCCTAACCCCTTAACCCTTATCCCCATGCCCTCATACCCCAAGAACTATCCTTTCTACAACTGGGTACCCAAACCGGTAGGTATCATCATCCTATTCGTATTCTTTTTGCCGATACTGACTGTGGGCGGTACCTACTCGGTGGCAAGCACCGAAATGATGAGCGAACTCGGCATCATTTCCGAGCATATCCAGTTTGCCAACTTCGCCACTTCTATTGGCATGGCAGCATTCTGCCCTTTTCTGTATAGGCTGGTAGTCATACGCCGGCAGAAAATGATGTGTCTGGCAGGATTCTCCCTGATGTACATCTTCAGTTATATCTGTGCCAAGACAGACAGTGTTTTCCTGCTGGCACTATGCAGCATCTTTATGGGATTCCTACGAATGGTACTGATGATGGTCAACCTCTTCACCCTCATAAAGTATGCAGGGCATATCGAAGCGTACGATAAGATTACACCCGGCAACGAGCCTGTAACCGGCGAAGGCTGGGACAAGCTGGACATCGAACGGAGTGCGGCACAACCTGCCATCTACCTATTCTTCATGGTACTGGGACAATTGGGAACCTCGCTCACCGCCTGGCTCGCCTTTGAGTACGAATGGCAGTACATACACTACTTTATGATGGGGCTACTATTACTTTGCATCCTCATCACATTCATCACTATGCCTTATCATAAATATACCACCCGCCGCTTCCCCATCAACCTCAAGCAGTTCGGCAATGCCTCCGTCTTCTGCATCACTCTGGCCTGCATTACCTATGTGCTTACTTATGGCAAAGTGCTCGACTGGTACGACAACCCAACCATACAATGGGCCACAGCCTGCGCCATCATTGCCGGTGGCATATTCCTCTACATCGAGTCCACCCAGCGCAATCCTTACTATCAACTCGATGTATTCAAACTGCGCACCATCCGTATGGGTTTCCTATTCTATTTTCTGTTAATGGTACTGAATTCCAGCGCCATGTTTGTCAACGTATTCACGGGCATAGGCATGAAGCTGGACAACTTCCAAAACGCCACCTTGGGCAACTGGTCCATGCTGGGCTACCTCATCGGCGGCATTGCCACCATCTGGCTCAGCGTGAAAGGCGTACACTTCAAATATCTCTTTGCCGCCGGTTTCCTTCTATTGGGGCTTTCTGCCATGTTCATGTATTTCGAGGTACAAGGTGCAGGACTGTACGAACGGATGAAATATCCGGTCATCATCCGCTCCACCGGCATGATGTTCCTCTACTCGCTGATTCCAACCTACGCCACCCAACGCATGCCTTACAAATATCTTTCTTCCTGGATATGTACCATGATTACCGTACGCATGGTATTGGCTCCCTGCATCGGAGCCGCACTCTATACGAATGTGCTGCAAGAACGCCAGCAGCACTACGTCACCCGCTATGCACAGAATGTAGACATGTTGCACCCCGAAGCGTCCGCCTCGTTTACCCAAACCGTACAAGGCATGCAATATCAGGGAAAAAGCAAACAAGAAGCAATCAACATGGCTGCCATATCCACCAAAGGACGCATCCAGGTGCAGGCCACCCTCTCTGCTGTAAAGGAAATGGCAGGATGGACACTCTATGCCTGCCTGATTTGCATGATATTTGTGCTTGTCGTGCGGTATCCTAAACGAAAATTACTAACTTAGCAGACAATTTTCGGTACAACCTGTAATTTTGTCTGTTATGGATACTCAACAAGAACGTTTATCCCACTTGGACCGCGCATTGTCCAACGGAGAAAACATTTGTAGTTCAGAAGGTATGCTCTGCTCCTTCCCTGCCTCCTTGAAGAAACCTTTCATGATTAATGGAGCAGGACTGATGGTCTGCCGCCAGGGCAACTTCACCTTTTCGCTCAACATGAAGGTATTCTCGGCCCAGGCAGGCGAAACAGTTTTCATTCCGGAAGATTCCCTCTTCCAAGTGCTGAGCGAATCGGAAGACCTGCAACTATTCATATTCATTTACCAGATAGAACCGATAAGGGACATCATAGGCAATTCAGTGGCAACCATGTACCTATACATGCAGCTCCGGACCGAACCATGCTACGTATGGAACACCGGAGACGAAGAAGAAGTCCTGAAATACATGTCCTTACTGGACAATACCCTGCACTTAGACAACAACACCTTCAACGACAACGAACAAAGGCTGCTTCTGCTGGGACTCACATACCGCATCTGTTCCATTTACAACCGTAAACTGATGAACCTTAAAACAACGGTTGGCCACAAACATGAAATTTTTATCCGGCTGATTCAGTTGATAGATGCGCACTACACGGAAGAACGCGGTGTAGAGTTTTATGCAGACAAACTCTGCTTATCACCCAAATACCTCTCTGCACTATCCAAGTCCGTCTGCGGATTCACCGTGCAGGAACTGATATTCAAATCCATCATCCGCAAAAGCATCTCACTACTCAAGAACACCCAGAAAAATATCCAGGAAATCGCCGATTTCTTCAATTTTCCCAATGCTTCTTATTTTGGTACATTTTTCAAGAAACAAACAGGCATGTCTCCGCAACAGTACCGCAAAAAATAGAAAACGTTACGCTTTCAACCGGATAACGAAGCGGCTCCCCTTACCCAGCTCACTCTGAACAGTCAGTGTACCGCCATGCGCTTCCACAAAGTCTTTCGAAATGGAAAGTCCTAAGCCACTACCTTGCACTTTAGTGCCCGGCACTCGGAAATAACGGTCAAAAATGCTCTGGTGATAACGCGGGTCGATACCTTTTCCAAAATCCTGCACATACATTTCCACAAAATCCTCGTCATGCTTGGCGCCGATAACCACCCTCCCGTTCTCTTTGGAATAGCGGATAGCATTACTCAACAAATTGGTGAGTACCCAAGCAATCTTTTCGCTATCGACAAACAATTTAGGCATTTTTTCTTCCGGATACTCCACTTCTATCTGAATGCCGAATTTATCAGCCTGTACCTGATTAGCCTTGATGGCATACTCTATCAGTTCAATGGGCTTTGTTATTTTAGGCATCATCTGCAGTTTACCGGCTTCTACCTGCGTCATGTTCAGTAGTTCTCCGGTAATCCCAAGAAGGCGATCAGCATTTTCCTTAATGCTGTTCGATAATTGCTCCTGCTCGTCGTTCAACACCCCTACCCGTTTGTCCTCCAACAACTGCAGACTCATCAGAATAGCGGATATAGGCGTTTTCAGTTCATGAGAAATAGTCGAGATAAAAGTAGTCTTGGCACTATCCAATTCTTTGAATTCTGTAATATTTTTCAGTAAAATCACATCGCCAAGATTATGAGGTTCGTCATCATCAGCCTCTGCATTTATAATGGTAATGTAAGAAGCTTTAAAGTAACTCTCCTTATTGTCTGCATAAATCTTCAACGGTTCTTTCTTTTCACCCGGATTTACCAATTCACGAACTAAACGGCGGAGCAAATCATTCTTCAAAGAAAGCTCCTCAGCCGAACGGCGAATTACCTCTTCCCGTTTTAAATTCAGCACAGTTAAAGCCTCATTATTGATAAAGAGAATTTCCCTATTACGGTTCAAACCAATAATAGGTTCATCAATACTATTCACAATAGCCTCAAGAAATTTCTTAGCAGAAAGTATGTCGTTCAGCGTACTGGCGCGATACTCCGTCAGTCGTTCCGCCATCCGATTAAAACTATCAGCCACTTCACGAAATTCCTCGCGTCCACTCATATCCAGACGTTTCTCATAATTATGGTTCGCTATTTCAAGAATCCCACGCGTCAGTTCTTGAATAGGTTTGCTGATGGAACGGGGAAGCCATACCAACAATATGATACTGGCAAAAATACATACCCCACCTATCACAGAAATCCAGAGCAATGCACGTTGCAATCCCGGTACAGCAGCAGGACTATCCGGCTCTGTAGCCGTCAGTATCTGTAGATTCACCACAGAAAGAGCAACCAACAAAATAATCATTCCAGCCAATACCCCTACGCTGAGTATCAATTTTGTACGAATATTCATAATGTTCCTAAGAATTAATATTATGCAAGTATAATCAAATCTATGTTTACTTGTGCCAAATCACGCACAAATTTTCGGTATTTCAATATCATGAACAATGATTTCGGAAAAGAAAGTGACGGACTTCCCATGCAGACAGTTGTTATCTGTTTCTCCCTACAAGTATCAACAATGCTTCCCAGCACATCCGGCGATTGCACCTGAACGACCTCCCCTCCCAGTTCGGTCACCAATTTGAAGTGGTTCAATAAATACCTTTGATTTGCCAGACCGATGCGGTCAGTACTTTCTCTGGGAGTCTGCACATAAAGGGCAACAAACGAAGTATTGTAGCGGGTTGCCAGACGTGCAGCTTTACGAATGATGCGTCGTGGTGTTTTCTCGTTGCTGCTGATACATGCCAGAAATCTCTCATGACGGACTCCCACACTGGTAACCACTTCATTCTCCACTTTCTTTTCCACCCGTAAAGCCACCTCTTTTAAAGCCAGTTCACGTAATTGGAGAATATTTTCCGTTTTAAAGAAATTGTTCAAGGCAGTAGAGACCTTTTCCGGCTTGTAAATTTTTCCAGCTTTCAGACGGGCTATCAATTCTTCCGCAGTCAAGTCAATATTCACCACCTCATCTGCCTCTTGCAAAACGCTATCGGGAATACGTTCCTTCACCTCAATACCCGAGATGCCTTGTACTTCTTCATTGACACTCTCAATGTGCTGGATGTTAACGGCAGAAATCACATTGATACCCTCATCAAGCAAATCCATCACATCCTGCCAGCGTTTCTCATTCCGGCTACCTTCCACATTGGTATGTGCCAGTTCATCCACCACTACTATCTCAGGGTGTATCTGGATAATGGCATCCAAATCCATTTCTTCCAGCTCTTTCCCTTTATAGAATATCTTACGACGAGGAACAACGGGCAATCCTTCCAACATAGCATCCGTACCGGCACGCCCGTGTGTCTCTATATAGCCTATCTTCACATCTACTCCGTTGTCAAGTAACTCGTGTGCTTCCTGAAGCATACGATAAGATTTACCTACACCAGCAATCATGCCGATGTAGACTTTGAACTTGCCACGCCGCGACTTTTTAATCAAATCAAGAAAATGCTGTACGCTTTCTTCCCTACTCATTTCTTCTGTTTTTTTACTTGTCTTATATATGCCATATAACCCGTAACGATCATCACGACCGCCACGGGCATCCAACACTAATTCATGAGTTCTAAAGTTATATCTAAATAAATCATGGCCTTAAAGTAAAGCCGAATACCAGATGTGCATCTTCCATACGAGGGTTCCAAATGGCTTGTGCAAATACAGGTATTGAGAAACTGTCAGTAATCTTGATTTCCGTAATACCTTTCAGTGCCACATTGGTTACGGCAAACCCGCTGTTAGGAACGCCATATACTCCTACCCCAGCTTCATAAGGCAGAAATCCGCAAGTCAGGTTCAAATCTACAGACTTAACACTGAACGGATAGTTGAGTTCAACATACGAAGAATAATTCTGCCTGCCTTTGTCATCTTTGTCAGCTCCGGCAAACATAGTATACCAAGCGATTGACAAAGGAAACTTTTCAACCGGCAATGTATAAGCTAATCCCGCTTCAAAGTGATGAGCTGTTTCGTGGCTCTTAAAATTAAAATACTTTCTTGCTCCTTGTCCGCCCCACCACAAGCTGGCAACAGAAAAAGTCAGACCTGATTCTCCAAAAGCATAGGCAGCGGTCAAATCAATCTCCTTAGCCGCAGCCCCTTCTCCTGAAGAAGCTCCGTCAAAATCGGTAGAACCCCATGCTGTCAGAGAAAAATCACCGACCCCAAAACCCAAAGTAGGCTGAAAACTGACTCCCGTCTGGTAAAAGCCACGCCAAACATAAGAACTGACCAAATCACCTTGTATTGTAAATTCTTGAGCCTGCACTTTGCCAATTCCTATAAAACAAGCAGCCACCATACTCACAAAAACTAAAATTGATATTTTTAGACTTTTCATATCCAACTATTTATTTACCATTACTAATCAATCGTTGAAAGGCAGGAAGGAAGTTTCGGCTCCCCCTGTAAAATGACAGCCTTTCACTGCCTGAACAGAAATACTTCCGTTCCTGCCCATAACACATGACAAACACAACTAAAAAAATTATTTATTCTGATCGACTCCTTCTAATGCAATGTTCAGTTTCAGCACGTTTACAGTTTCCGTACCAAACAGTCCTAAAAAGGGTTTGCTGATGTTCTTGTCTACAATGGCTTTCACTTCAGCCTCGTTCATGCCACGTGCCTGAGCCACACGCTTCACTTGTACATAAGCACAAGCAGGTGTGATATGTGGGTCTAGACCGGAACCACTGGCGGTTACCATTTCAGCAGGCACATCCTTGCGGCTCAGATAAGGATGATGTACCAGAAAAGTATCGATACGGGCTTCCACTTCTGCCAGGTATTCATCGTTCGTAGGCCCCTTGTTACTACCACCCGAAGCATCGGCTGTATAATCACCCGCAGACGGGCGTCCCCAAAAATAAATATCTTGCGTAAACATCTGGCCTACATTGGCAGCACCTACCACTTTACCATTGAGGGTTGCCACCTCTGCATTTCCCTTGTTGGGACCGGCGAACTGTGCAAATATCCACAAGACAAGGATATAGAACAGAGAGAAAAATATGCAAAATGCAATTGTTATTTTAAATGATTTCCAAAGAGTTTTCATTTTATCCAAGTTTTAAAAAAACAGACTAACTATCATATCTATCAGTTTGATGCCGACAAACGGAGCGATGACACCGCCCACACCATAAATCAGCAGGTTGCGACGAAGCAATGCACTGGCACCGATTGGCTTATACTGAACACCTTTCAAAGCCAACGGAATCAAGATAGGAATGATGATAGCGTTGAATATGACAGCCGAGAGAATGGCCGTTTCAGGGCTATACAGTCCCATAATGTTCAGAGGAGCCAACTGAGGGATGGCTACCATAAACAAAGCAGGGATAATGGCAAAGTACTTGGCAACGTCGTTCGCAATGGAGAAGGTAGTCAACGTACCGCGTGTCATCAACAACTGTTTGCCAATCTCCACAATTTCAATCAGCTTCGTCGGGTCGTTGTCAAGGTCCACCATATTACCGGCTTCTTTGGCTGCCTGCGTACCGCTGTTCATCGCCACCCCCACATTAGCTTGTGCAAGGGCGGGAGCGTCGTTTGTACCGTCACCCATCATAGCCACCAGCTTACCGGCCTGCTGTTCTTTTTTAATATATTCCATCTTGTCTTCCGGCTTGGCTTCAGCAATGAAATCATCCACTCCAGCTTTCTCTGCGATGTATTTGGCTGTCAAAGGGTTGTCACCGGTCACCATCACAGTTTTCACACCCATCTTGCGAAGACGCTCAAAACGTTCCTGAATACCCGGTTTGATAATATCCTGCAACTCGATTACCCCGGTAACCCTCTGATTGACACATACTACCAACGGAGTTCCACCGTTGCTGGTAATTACAGCAATCACCTCTTCAATCTCTTTCGGGAACTTGTTTCCGGCATTTTCCACAATCTTGCGAATAGCGTCGAAGGCGCCTTTACGTATCTGAGTACCATCCTGCAAATCCACACCCGAACATTTTGTTTCGGCTGTAAACTTAATCATATGAGCACCGGTAGTATTCAAATCACGCATACGATGACCGTTTTCACGTCCCAGTTCAATGATAGACTTACCCTCCGGAGTCTCGTCAGAAAGTGAGGACAACAAGCAAGCCTCTACGAACAAATTCTCGTCAACACCCGAAGCCGAATGAAACTTAGTAGCTTTACGGTTACCGATTGTAATGGTGCCAGTCTTGTCTAGCAACAAGGTATCAATGTCACCGGCTGTTTCTACCGCCTTACCGGATTTTGTAATTACATTAGCGCGCAAAGCACGGTCCATCCCAGCAATGCCGATGGCAGAAAGCAGTCCGCCGATAGTAGTCGGTATCAAGCAGACAAACAAAGATATGATGGCTGCAATGGAGATATAAGTTCCCGGATGGTCAATATTCGTATAATCAGCCATAGGAATCAACGTTACACATACAATAACGAATACCAAAGTGAAACCAGCCAGAAGAATAGTCAATGCTATTTCGTTCGGAGTCTTCTGGCGAGTAGCGCCTTCTACCAAAGCAATCATCTTGTCAAGAAAGCTCTCACCCGGTTGCTGCGTCACCAATACCTTGATTTTATCAGAAAGAACTTTTGTACCACCAGTTACGGAACTCTTGTCACCACCGGCCTCACGGATAACCGGAGCAGATTCACCGGTAATGGCACTTTCGTCAATGGAGGCCAAACCTTCCACAATCTCACCGTCGGCAGGAATCGTATCTCCTGCTTCACAAATAAAATAGTCACCTTTCTTCAAACGTGAACTGCTAACGGTATGGATTTTACCGTCAACCAACACTTTAGCAGGAGTCTCTTCACGGGTTTTACGCAAACTGTCAGCTTGGGCCTTACCACGAGCTTCAGCGATGGCTTCAGCAAAATTAGCAAACAGTAACGTCACAAACAAGATGATGAATACCAATAAATTATATCCGAATGCTCCATATTCCGAAGTACCCAATGAAAGGAAACAGACAATCAGCATGACAACCGTTACGACTTCCACCGTAAACATAATCGGATTCTTTATCATCACCCGTGGATTTAGCTTCACGAATGATTGCTTCAAACTTTCCATTACTTGCTCCTTCTGAAACAGAGAAGCTGATTTATTATCTTTCATACCTATGAAATTACTTTTTACAAACTACTATTACAAACTGAAATGTTCAGCAATCGTACTCAATGCATGTGCCGGGAAGAATGACAAGGCAGCCACAATAAAGATAACGGCAAAAGTCATCACACCGAAAGTTACTGTATCTGTCTTCAGCGTACCGGCACTCTCCGGAACATATTTCTTTCCGGCCAACAGACCAGCAATGGCTACCTGACCTACGATAGGCAGGAAACGTCCTAAAATCAGCGTCCAGCCGGTAGTATAGTTCCAGAAGTAAGTATTGTCGCCCAATCCTTCGAAGCCAGAACCATTATTGGCCGCAGCCGAAGTATATTCATAAAGCTGCTCACTCAGTCCGTGGAAACTGGGATTATTCAACCAGCCGCCTTCACCTGCCACAAATTCAGGATAATGAGCGAACAAAAAGCAAGAAAGTGCCACACCGCCCAAGATGATAAGCGGATGAAGCAGTGCCACAATGGTAGCAATCTTCATTTCACGCGCCTCTACCTTCTTACCGAGAAATTCCGGAGTACGTCCCACCATCAGTCCACTGATGAATACGGCGATAATGATGAATGTATAATAGTTCATGAAACCTACACCCACACCTCCAAACCACGTATTAATCTGCATGTTCAGCATTTCCATCATACCGGAAAGAGGCATCGTTGAATCATGCATACCATTCACAGAGCCATTGGAAGTAACTGTAGTCACAATACTCCAAAGAGCAGTAGCAGCAGACCCTAAACGGACTTCTTTACCTTCCATTGCTCCATTGTCTTGAGCAATTCCCATCTCATCAATGCGCGGATTACCTCCCATCTCCTGCGAAACATTGATGCAAACACCGACAAGAAAAGCAAAAAGCATTACACTATAGATAGAGTAAGCCATCTTCTTACGTTTGATGTAAAAGCCGAGTGCAATCACCATAGACATTGGTATAATTAGGATAGACCAACATTCTGCAATATCTGTCAAGTAAGTAGGATTTTCCAACGGATGTGAAGAGTTACATCCAAAGTAACCGCCACCGTTCGTACCCAATTGCTTGATAGGAACAATCGCTGCCGTAGGACCTTGTGAAACCAACTGGGTTTGTCCTTCCATCGTCTGAACTTCCAGCTTACCATCAAATCCCATCGGAGTACCTTGTAGAATGAGGATGAAGCCCACAATCAACGAAAGCGGTAATAATACACGGGTACAGCTCAAAACCAAGAACTTCCAGAAGTTACCGATAGTCTTCGTCGATTTAGCAGCCATACCCTTCATGATACCTGCCATAGCTGCCATACCGGTAGCGGCGGTAATGAATTGGAACAACATAATGACGAACAACTGTGTAAAATATGTCAGTCCGCTTTCACCGGAATAATGCTGCAAATTACAGTTCACCATAAAACTGATACATGTATTGAATGCCAGATCCGGTGTCTGGTTAGCGTTTCCATCCGGATTTAACGGCAACCACTGCTGTGTACAGAGTAGCACCATGCCCCATACAAACCAAAAGGCATTCAGAATCAGCAGGGCTTTCAAGAACTGTTTCCAGTTCATCTCTTCCTCCGGATTGACTCCGGCCACTTTATAAATCAATCTCTCGACCGGCTTCATGAAATCCGACCATGTCTTTTCGCCTTTGTAAACCTTGGCAATATACTTTCCCAGAGGATAGGATATCACAATCAGCAGAACAATCTGCAAGGCTACACCTAAAATTTCAGTGTTCATTTCTCCACTCTCCATTCATTAAAACTTTTCGGGTCTTATCAGCACATAAGTCAGATACCCGAACATTACAATACCTAATACAAATAAAGCTGTGTACATAATTCTCTCTTTTAAATCTTCTCAAACCAATCTACGCATTTCCAGAAAAGCCAAAAGGCGAACAAACCGCTCAATAGGCAAAAAATAAATGATACTGTTATTCCCATGTTTTTACCTTTTAAAATGTTACTACATATTTTTGTCTGCCAGGAATGTGCCAAATATGTGCCAAAAAGAGCGCATATACCATACACCATTAATTATCAACAGAATACATACTAAACAAGTATAAAAAGAAACAGGTTGCACCCTTTCAAAATGAAAAGGTGCAACCTGTTTTGATATGTTTTAGCCCATAGGCACTTTCTGCTTCTAAGCCTGTTTCAAGAATAATCTTGCCACGGTCCTATATCGAAGGTACCTCAGTCGTATACTGAGCCCCCTATTATAGATCTGAGATCTTGTATTCCTCAATCTTCCGATACAACGTCGTCAAACCTATTTTCAATAACCGGGCTGCTTCTGTCTTATTCCCCTTTGTATACTCCAGTACACGGGCAATGTGCCGGCGTTCCATAGCTGAAAGTTCAAAACTGCCGGGACTTGAATCATTGGAGTGTTCATAATGGGCATTCTGAATATCAAACGGCAAATCAGCAATGTCCAGATATCCGCTCTCGCAAACAATCATACTGCGTTCTATCACGTTACGTAATTCACGAATATTTCCCTTCCACGGTTGGGAGTCCAATGCTTCAAGAAATGCGGGAGCTATTTCAACCACCGGACGCGCCAGCTGTTCCGCAAAACTCTTTATAAAAGCCTTCGCCAACAGCCGGATATCACCTGCACGTTCGCGCAATGGCGGCAGATGTATCTGAAATACGCTTAATCTATAAAACAAATCCTCGCGGAAACGTCCGGCAACAATCTCCTGGGACAAGTTGCGGTTCGTAGCGGCAATGATGCGGACATTGACACGGGTAGGTTTCGTATCACCTATCTTAATATACTCACCGGTTTCAAGAATACGCAGCAACTTGGCTTGCAGTTCAAACGCCATCTCACCGATTTCATCCAAAAAAATAGTCCCATTATTCGCTTCCTCGAACAGTCCCTTCTTATCCTTCAATGCGCCGGTAAACGAACCGGCTTTATGACCGAACATTTCACTTTCCAGCAACTCCTTGCTGAACGAAGAACAGTTAACCGCTACAAAATTCTGCCGTGCACGCTTACTACTGTAATGGATGGCCTGGGTAAATACCTCCTTACCCGTGCCCGTTTCTCCAGTCAACAGTACAGGAACATCAGTCCCTGACACCTTCTGAGCTAATGAAACAGCATCCTTCAGGACTTTTGATTCTCCCAGGATAGAATCAAAAGAGTACGTCTGTCCCACCTTCTTCTCCAGTTTTTCCAACCGCACATTCATACGCGCTTTCTCTACAGCACGGCTTATCAGAGGAATAATCTTGTTATTATCGTCTCCCTTGGTGATGTAGTCGAAAGCACCGTTCTTGATGGCCTGCACCCCATCGGGAATATTGCCGTGCGCTGTCAGCAGAATAACTTCCACATTGGGTGCCGCCTTCTTGATAGCCAACACCAGGTCTACCCCATTTCCATCGGGCAGAAACACATCACACAAAACTACATCGGGATTTTGGAGTTCCAGTTGCTTCAGGGCAGCCCTGCAATCACCAGCCTGACAGACGTCATATCCCTCCAACTCCATCATCCGTGTCAGAAGGGTACGGATTTGTACCTCATCATCAATGATTAGAATCTTACTCATATCTATTCGATAAGTTTTTAAACTGATAACGGTAAAAAAACAGGGTGTGCAAATATAAGCTTTTCCCAAATACCAACGGCATATCTTTTGAACTTTTATAGGTGAAGGGGCAAGAGCCTGCCACCAACCGGGATATGAATATCCCACCACAGCAATGCCACAGCGGCATTATGCAGGCCTAGTCCCAGTGACAGCCCCTCATGCCTCCCCCTTCCATTTTGGAAAGAGGCCACCTGAAATGAAAAGCCGGAAGGAAGAACATCCGGATGAATGCAATTATGAAACTGTTAAAAAAGAAACAAGAAATGAAAGTTTGTAAATTCGGCGGAACTTCCGTCGGCACCGTAGAGAGAATGAAACATGTAGCAACACTCATTAAAGATGCAACACCCAAGATTGTGGTACTGTCTGCCACCGCAGGCACCACCAACCATCTGGAGGAGATTGCCGCCAACTTGTTCAACCGTGAAATAGAACAAGCCCACGACCGTATCACCCGGTTGGAATTCCAATTCATCGAATTTGCCAATGGGTTGCTGACCGACGAGAAACTGAAACGGGAAGCAATAGATTATATCCTCGACCGCTTCCAGCAACTATGGAAATTTACCAAAGATTCCTTCACCTCTGTCGAAGAGAAGGAAGTGCTGGCACAAGGCGAACTTATCAGTACCGCCCTAATGCACTTCTACCTGCGCGAGCTGAAAGTTCCCAATGTACTGCTTTGTGCATTCGACTTCATGCGTATCGGCCCCGACAACGAACCCGACTTGGAATATATAGAACAGAAACTCCGAGAGCAACTTGCCTGCCATCCCGGCATCAATCTCTTCACCACTCAGGGTTTCATCTGCAAGAATGCCTATAACGAAACAGACAACCTGAAACGCGGCGGCAGTGATTACACCGCTTCCCTCATTGGCACCGCCCTCCAAGCAGACGAGATACAAATATGGACGGACATAGATGGCATGCACAACAATGATCCGCGCGAGGTGTCAGGTACCCGCCCCGTGAAACGCCTCAGCTTCAACGAAGCCGAACAACTGGCCTTCTATGGTGCCAAGATACTGCATCCCTTCTGTATCGCCCCGGCACGCCTAAGGAATATTCCCGTCCGGCTGCTTAACTCTATGGAACCGTCGGCAGAAGGCACGTTGATTTCCAACCTGCAGGACGACAATATCATCAAGGCCATAGCCGCCAAGGACCACATCATATACATAAAGTTCGAATCGAACCATAATCTGTGTCCCTATCTGTTCATCAGCAAGATTTTCGACATTTTTGCCAAGTACCGTACCCCCCTCTGCCTGCTGGTATCCTCCAATCTGGACGTATCTGTGGCTATAGACGACTGCACTCGTTTATCGAATATCATCTCCGAACTACGCCAATATGCCCATGTATTGGTAGAAGACCGCATGACCATCGTCTCCGTGGTGGGCAACATGCAATGGGAATATGCCGGGTTTGAGGCAAAGATTATGGAGGCGCTAAAGGACATCCCCCTACGGATGATTTCATATGGCAGCAGCAATAATGACGTGGCATTCGTCATTAAGAATACAGACAAAAAAAGGGCTTTACAAGCCCTAAATGATAAGTTATTCCAACCGGAATATGCAGAACGGAACTAAAAGAAATGGTTCCGTATCTCCTTCGCGATGTAACGGCCCATCAGCTCCTGCCCCGGTTTGTCGGGATGCAACCCGTCGCGCAGATAGCGCCCGCTACCGGAAGGCTGCTCAAACTTTTCGGTGATACCACAGTTGGAGTAACAGTCTATCAGCTGCACGGAAAGCGCCCGGCACAACTCACGCAAGATGGCAATCTTCTGCAGATTCAGTGCATTGTGTTCGGGGTTGCCGGTCTGAATCGGCGTGCACACGAATACGCGGCATTGGGGATAATGCTCCAGAATGGTCTGAATGGACCAACGGGCACCGCCCGCCATGGTGTTGACATCTACTTCATCGAGCGTCTTCCCTTTAAGGGCCTCTTCGGCACTACCCAAGTTACGGTCATTCGTTCCCATAGAGAACACAAAGACATCGGGCGCAGGGTAAGCGCCACTTTCCACTTCGGCTATGAACTTCTGGATATGCACCTTTGACACGTTGTTGTGCCGCATCTGTAACTCATGCTTATCCTCCGTAACCTGCCAACCGCCGGAGATGCCGGCAAAAGCTTCGCTGCCATAATCCTGAGTATCGGGATGGCATGCCCATGTGGCAGAACCGACCGCCACGTTGTGATGTGTAGCGAATCCGAGTTTATCCACTACAGTCTTAGACCATTGTTCGCCTGCGGTAATGCTGTTTCCGTCGCACCCGAAGTTCAGCTTGCTGAAGTCCGGATAAAGAGATTGCGCATGCAGCGCAATCCCCATCCAGACAAGAATCCCCAAAACCATCAATCTATTCATCTTCTTATGATAGAAAACCTATGAAAAACGTTCAATAATTTCCATGCACATACGTCCGTTGTGATACGGACATTTCCAGAATCCCGCCTTGTCATCATCGGTGTTCACCGTGCCGTCGGCACGCACGCTCCAATGCCATTCTCCGTACTTGTAGTCTACCAGATGCTGCTTGATGAAGTCCCAACATCGGAGAGCCTTCTGCATGGCCACTTCGTCATCAAAGTGCTGGTAGAGGTTGGCATGTCCCACTACGTTCTCGGCCTGCACCCACCAGTGGCGGTCAGTATCGGTCTTTCCTTTATCCAGAAAAGTCTCGTATATCATGCTGCCGTCGGGCGTCAATCCTTCATCGGCAGCGGCAGCGATGTATTCTACAAGTGGTTCCACTTTCTCCAGGAGGTCCTTATCGCCCAGAACAAGGGCAGCCTCGTGTATCAACCAGGAGGCTTCGATGTCGTGCCCATAGGAGACAATGCGGTATTTACTAACCCAATCATCATTGAAGAACAATTCCAGATGACCGGTCTTGATATTCAGAATCCGTTCCGTGAAAAGGCCTATCAAATTGCGCAGTTGCCTCTCCAGACGGGTATCCTTCCACACGCGGAAAAGATTGGTATAAGGTTCCAGAATATGCAGATGGGTATTCATCGTCTTGCGCTCGTTCTCATCCTTGGCGCTGAGGCGCATGTCGGCTATTTCTCCCCATTCGCGGGTCAAGGCTTCGCAATAACCGTTTTTCACGGGGTCGAAGCTATGCTCTTCGATGGTCTCGAACAAGCGGATGGCATATGCCAGCGCTTCATCATCGCCCGTGGCACGAGCATATTCACTCAGCCCGTAGATGGCGAACCCCAAAGCATAAATCTGCTTCTTGGTATCGAGCGGATTGCCTTTATAGTCGAGAGACCAGTAAACTCCACCAAATTCATTGTCATAGAAACGGTCGATAAGAGTACGTTTGGCACGCGTAGCCGTTTCCAGATACTCCGGCCTCTTCAGCAAGCGGTATGCAGCCGAGAAGGTCCACAAGATGCGGGCGTTCAGGATTGCCCCCTTTTCTGCTTCGGGCTTCACCTCCTCCCGGCCCGTGATACGGCCGTAGAAACCGCCGTTCACTTCATCCGTCATTCTATTTATCCAGAAGGGGAGGATATTGGAAACCAGCTCCTCCTCCATCTCCTGTTTCATCTTCTTGATATCCACAAGTTTTTGAGTTATGAGTTATAAGTTATGAGTTATTCTGCTAAAGGTTCTCACGGCGCTCTTTCAGGTCTGCATTGATGGCTGCCATACGCGTCTTATTCAATGGATAGATGAATACGACAACGATGGAAAGTGCGGCTATCGCAGCAGGAATAAAGCTCATCAGATACTTCAAGCCATCCAGCGCCTCGGGAGTCTGCACGGCATTCTCTGCGGTATTGTAACCGAAGAATGCCAACAGTGCCATTACTGCCCAGCCTGCAAATGCACCGCCAAACTTCTGCGCCATAGAACCGGAAGAGAATATCAGCCCCGTAGAGGATGTGCCATCCTTTTGCTCGGCATAGTCCGCCACATCCGCATACATGCTCCAAATCAACGGAGATACGATACCGGTGCAGATGGAGATAAGCACCTGGAAAATCATCATCAGCCACCATCCCAGCCCGTCATTCGGCACAAAGAAGAAGAGCACGCTGAGCACTACCAGGCACACGAGCGAAATGATATAAGTGGACTTCTTTCCAAACTTCATGGACAGAGGCACAGCCAGCGCCACACCAATCATATTACACACTTCACCCACCATCAGGAACAAGCCGGCATACAATACCAGATTGAACACCCCGAAATCGAGGAATGCATTGGCACTGATATAGTCCTTGAAGAAGTAGGCGGCAGTAGCTCCGCGTACCGTATTGAAGAAATTCGACAACAACGCCGCACCATTCAATATCCACCAAGGCGAATTGCGCACCAGTGACTTCACATCCTTACCGATGGATTCGGACGCCACACTCTTGACATGCTCGCGCGTCATGCTAAAGCAAAACAGAAAACCCAAAAAGCAGAGCGTGGCAATGCATACCATGGCATATTGCCAACTGGAAGCATTGCTATAGTCCATTGATTTAAACCAATTACACAATGGCTCCCATGCTCCCAAAGCGATAAAACTACCTCCGTATGCAAAAAACATACGGTAAGAAGAGAAAACCGTTTTTGTGTTCGAATCATCAGTCATTACTCCCAACATAGCCCCGTATGGTACATTGATTGCCGTATATACCGTCATCATCAAGATGTAAGTGACATAAGCCCATACCAGCTTACCCGTTGTCCCCATGTCGGGCGTTGTAAAAAGTAAAATCCCGGCAATGGCAAAAGGAGCTGCAATCCACAACAAATAAGGACGGTATTTACCCCAACGCGTATGAGTACGGTCTGCAATGACTCCCATCATCGGATCGGACACTGCATCCCAAATACGTGTCACCAGCATCAGCAATCCTGCATCAGCCAAGCTCAAGCCAAAAATATTCGAATAGAAGAACGGTAAGTAATAGGAGAATATTTTCCAGAACATAGAGGAAGACATATCCCCGAAACCATAACCGATTTTCTCTTTTAGTGTTGCCATAGTATGTTGTATTTTTATTATTTCATTATCTGCAAATTCTTGTCTATCAGCTTCTTCAACGTTTCTACCGAAGCTGATGAAGACAAGCCGTCAGCAGGCGTATTCATGCAATAGTCCACCAGCTTATCAATGGTAGAGGTAGCCACATGCATCCGCGTGTCGGAAGAAGCGTAGTAGATGAATACTGTTCCGTCTTCGTCGGCAATCCAGCCGTTGGTGAAAAGTACATTGCTTACGTCACCTATACGCTCCTCACCCTCGGGTACCATAAAGGCCCCACCGGGAGTGGCAATCAGTTTCGTCGGGTCTTCCAGGGAAGTCATGTACATATAGAGCACATAACGCAATCCGGCGGCACAACCGCGGACACCATGAGCCAGATGCAACCATCCTTTCGGAGTCTTGATGGGATGCGGACCTTCACCATTCTTCACCTCCTTGATGGTGTGATAGTAGCGCTGGTCGATAATCTTCTCTTCCTTCACCTCAGCATGGGTTATGTCGTCCACCAGCGCCCAGCCGATACCACCACCGCTGCCGGCATCAATAAAGCCATCCTGCGGACGGGTATAGAGGGCATATTTGCCATCTACAAACTCCGGGTGCAGCACTACGTTGCGTTGCTGGCTCTTGGTCTTCAGGTCGGGCAGGCGTTCCCAGTTCTTTAAATCCTTGGTGCGGGCAATGGCAGCTGTAGCCGTAGCCGAGGACAAATCACCGGCAGGCGCATTGTCGTCGTGGCGTTCGGCGCAGAAGATACCGTAAATCCAGCCGTCCTCATGAGCCGTGAGGCGCATGTCGTATACATTCGTTGCCGGAATCGCGTCTTCGGGCATGGTGATGGGATAATCCCAGAACCGGAAATTATCAATGCCGTTGGGACTCTCGGCTACGGCAAAGAACGACTTACGGTCAGCGCCCTCTACACGTACCACCATCAGATACTTGCCATTCCACTTAATGGCCCCCGAATTCATGGTCGCATTCATACCGATACGTTCCATCAGGTACGGGTTGGACTTCTCATCCAAATCATACCGCCAGAATACAGGTGTATGAGCAGCCGTCACTACCGGATATTTATAGCGGGTGAATATGCCATTGCCGTCTTCCACGGCCACATTCTTTCTCGTAATCAACTCTTCGTGTCTCTGAAAGAGCCTCTCTACCTTTTCTTTAAAAGCTTCCATGTCTGTTATATTGATTGTTTGTTTATTGATACAGATTTACATCAGCTGCAAACAGCGTCTTGGGATTGTTATAGAACTCCACAAAATCCTCCGCAGATGTCTGTCCCGGATAGGGGGCATAGTAATGGGTCACCTTTTCACGGGCATTGCGCCACACCAGCACATAGGCAAGCGGATATTTCTCCAACGCAGGCAGCAGAGTACCAGTCCACCATTTGGCATCGGGAATTCCTTCGTAACCGGTTTCGGTCACAGCAATCACCTTATTGTGTGCTTTCCCTACACTGTCGATAATGGAAAGTGCCCTATCCATTCCGGCAAGATAGGCATCCCGATCGAACTGATAGGTATCGAAACCGATAACGTCTATCAACTCATCGCCCGGATACTTCTTCAAATATTCCGTCGTGTCCTTGGGTTCCGTGCCCGGAGAGTAAGCATAAAGTGCATTGTCCACTCCTTTGGCCTGCAGAGTATCCACTGTCATGTGCCACAATGCCTTATACTCTTCAGGGGTACACAGTTTTTCGCCCCACCAGAACCAGCTGCCGCTGTGTTCGTGCCAGGGACGGAAAAGTACGGGTATCTTCACGCCGTCCGCCGTCTTCAACGAATGAAGGAAATCGGCCACTCCTCCCAACCAGCCGGCAAATTTCTGGTGATTCTCGCCACCAGGCAAGATGGACTTCACCACCGTCGTATCCGATACATCCCAGGCATCACCGCCCGTCTTGGGATTGCGCGCATGCCAACTGAGCGAAACCATGCCGCCCCGCTGATACTGATTGATTATCTCTTTCCTGATTTTATCGAAGGGAACCTTATCCAGATTGGCGGCATTCCCAAGTTCCAGCTCTCCCAAATCAAAGCTGATAACAGCCGGATAGTCGCCACACACGCTTTTCACATCCGAACGGCCTTCCTCACCTTCCCAGCCGATACCATATACCGTATCGTCATGATGGCCGAGCATGATACCTTTGGAAGGGATTTTTTTCAAGTTAGCCAGTAAGTTCTCCGTTTCCTGCGTACGCGCAGCAGCCGTCTCTTCATTCACACTCTGTTCTTTCTTGGAAGAACCGCAGGCGGTCAACAGACTTGCCGCCAGAATCATCATAGCAAATTTTACTTTTCTCATATCCATGTTTTTCAATCTGGTATTGTTATTGGTAACACTAATTCCTGGCACAAAGATAGCGGATTGCACCAAGAGAAAATGATACAATTTTATCCCTTTACTGTATTAAAAAGCAGAATATAAAAAACGTATCATCTAACTTTCACCGGAACGCGCTTCCGCGAGACAATTCCCCGTTCCACTTTCCGGCGTTCCAGCTTCACCGGTTCGCTTGTAAAATCGGGAACATTGTACGAGTAGACCAGACGGTCGTAATACTCCCAAGGATTTTCCTGAGGAAGCAGGAAAGGCTTGCCCACCACCCCATTCTCATCCATACTTGCCAGATACAGACGGGTATAAAGCCCATCTCCCCTGCGGCTACTGAACACAAACCATCGGGAGTTGCTGCTCCAGTTATGGAAACTTTCCGTATCATCGCTGTTCACCTCCTTTATGGGACGCATACCGCCATCCTTCAAATCCAACAGCCATAAATCGGCTTCTTTATGCCAAATTGAGAAATTCCCGTAATCCGACAAAGTAAACATGATATACTCGCCATCGTACGAGGGCCTCGGGAAGGAGATGCTTTTCTTCATAGCTGCCGCATTGACCAGCGTATCTATCTTTTCGCCAAATGTCCCGTCTTCCGGATTGAAATCTATACTACACAAGCTATAACGTATTTCCTTATATTCCGCCGGTATCGGCTTGGCCTCCGCAGTACAGAAATACAGTTTGCGTCCGTCCGGTGAAAATACTGGAAAGGTTTCGAAGACTTCCTTCTTCTGAAGCAAGGGAGAGAGCAGTAATTCATGTGTCTCGGGATGATAGACCAGTACATCCGATTCCAAGTCGAGCACTTCCACACGCTCATCCTTCACCGCATGGAAAGACTGGCGCGTATTGTTGACAGAATAGGCAATATATTTGCCGTTTGGATGCCAATAAGGGTACACCCCCGCAGAGAGAGTGGAATCCGTTTTCGTATCCAGCATTTCGCGCTTCCCGTCTATCTGCATCAAGGTCCCTCCGTTCTTTCCACGGATATGCAGGCTCAGATGGTCCGGATTTGTTTTGTTGAAAGCATGACAATTCAGGCACATGCCCGGCACCATGGTATTCTCCAGCAAGGGACGCTCCTCGAACGAAGCAAGGTCACGCTCATAAATGCCCATCTTGCTATAAACTTCATATCCGGGAGCCAGCTTGCGGTATACCACCCCATAATCTATAGGATACGGACTGACATACATGGGAAAAGAGCGGTACTGTTTCCACTCGCCGTCTTTCCGGATACATACCGTAAACAGAAGGCTATCACCCTTGTTCTCCTCCAAAAGCTCTTGCCATGCATCTTGCGGAAATGATACTATTTTATCATTTACGTGCATCTCTCCGGACTTTCCTCCGGTCACGGTCACATCCACACGTTCGTACGCTCCACCAATACAATTGAAATTCATAGGAGCAATGGTTGCAGGAATAGTCACACCGATATAGTCGGGATAGATATCCGGCCATTCATCCACCCTTTCCGGGGAAGTCACCGGATTGCCGCAAGCGGCAAACCACCATGCAGCCATTATGCAAACAGCTATATTCTTCATCTTTTTCATTTTACTTTCTTAGTAGCAAATAATTCCAGTATGTACTGCCGAAACGCGCCTCCAACATCTGCCGGGCATTCTGCTGCGAGGTATATATCCGCGCAAATTCCGTTACATCCCGCACCACTTGGGGCGAAATGCTCCACGGCATACCCTGGAAGTTCTTGTGCGTCTGTGTCCATACATATATCAACGCCTCTTGATAGCTGCGGGGAATATGGTCGTAGCCGGCATGCTTACCCAGCGGATAGTACTTCATGAAACGTTCCAAATCACGTTGCTGCAGGACATAGGCCAGCATATACTCAAATGCCATCCGGTTCCGGTGGTTGTGCTGGTAAAGCAGCCCCAGCATGATGTCCGTTTCCTGGCTGCTGAACAAGAAGTCTTCCGTATAGCGTATCTGCCTTAACCAACCCCACTCCTTGTGGGCATTGATTTTTTCCTCATTATACAGATAGGTCATGGCATCCTCTGCCCAATCCCTGTAGAAGATTGTCTTCCTCAACAAACGCAGGTACTTGGCTGCCACTTCGTATTGCCCGTTTATCAGGTTCGTCTCTGCCAGACGCTTGAAGCAACGGCCACTCTTGTTGAAGTTAGGTATGGCCTCCATCGCCTCAAAAGTGAAACGCTGTGCCGTATTGACCATACCCAAATGATAGTATGCCTCACTGGTGGGCAACGGAGAAGTAAAATCACGCTGAAACTCCGGCAGCAGCCCTTCCGTCCCGTTCTGGTAAAACTCGAACATACGGTCGCCCATCTGTCCCGTCTTTCCCAAAGCAAGATTCAGGCAGGTCACGCCGAAAGGTGAAACCGGTGACTTCTCTTCTGCCTTTTCTATAATCTCCTGCCATTGTTTATTACGTACCAGCTGGTCATACTCCATCGCTTCCTCTTTATCCATATCGCAACCGGCCGCCACGTAGTAATAGCCGAACAATGTTACCGCCACCACTTGCAGAACTCCATAAAATACCGGCTTCTTCTTCAAAGCGGGCAAAGCGGACAGCAGGAAGGGGAGAACAACCAGTAATACGGCAAGCCCTATCTCTATCCAGGGAATCACTGCCGGGAAACGGTAATATCCTATACCACCCATCAGACGGTAAATGGGGAATTGTACCCACATGCTTGCCAATAGCGGACAACCGATACCCCACAATCCTACACCCCAGAACACTCCGACACCACCCCAGAAATTCTTACCTTTAAGATTCAACCGGAACTCGCGTACAATCACCCAGCCCATAAAGATGAAGTGTGCCGCACCCGCTGTCCAGTAAAGCAGCGGAAGGACTATCAGAATGTATGCCACACGCTGCCACTTCCCTTTCAAATCCGCATACCAGCAGGATGCAGACAATGCTAACAGCAGAGCCACCACCAATGACAGCATCGCATTTTCATCACCCATGAAATGCCACAAGACAATGATGGGCAGAAAACTCAGCGGATAATACACATCAGCCGCACCCTGCTCCTTCGCCAGTTTCCAAACCAACCGTTGCAACAACACGTACAAAAAAGCCAGAATACAAGCTCCCGCCCACACGTGATAATAGAACTGCGTCAGATACTCAGCGATATAATCGGCCAACCCACCGGGAACCACTATCCGTTCCCACCAGTAGTCGGCATCGAACAAGAAAAGCTGGAACTGCTCCTGATAGGAAATATGGGCCGGATATACGCTTCCCCAAAAGAGAAGCACCGCTACGCCAAAAAGTATCGACAACCCTATCTTCCAAGTCTTTTTCAGAAATAAGAACATTTACTATTTACAATTTATTATTTACAATTTGGTACTCTCTGTATGTCTTGTCATTTGAATTCCTCAGCCTTCAGTTGCCGGTTTATCCGCTTGATGGAAGAAGCATCAAAAGGAACGGGAGTAGCCGACAAATCGGGAATATTGTAGGATTTCAATGTCAAATCGTCTTTTTCAGGGTCCGACTGGGGTAGCACAAAAGGCTTATGCGCCTTCCCTTCAGCATCCAGATAGGCAAAATAAACCCGCCCGTACTGCCCGTCACCCCGCTTGCTGGCAAAGGCAAACCAACGGCTGCCTGACGACCAACTGTGATAAGTGTCCGAACGGCTGGAGTTGACCATTGGCAGGGAGTCGATGGCGCCCGTCTGCAAATCCATCAGCTGCAATTCCGTCTCCCGGTGCCAAATGGGGAATGTTCCATAATCAGCAACGGTATAAAGCAGGTAGCGTCCGTCCGGTGAGGCTTTCGGATGACACACGGAGCCTTTCTCCAGCCGGGCATTCCAAAGGGTATCCACGCGGTCACCCCATGCGCCGTGATTGGCATCGAACGCAATGCGGCAAAGCGAATAGCGTAATTGCTGTACGCTGTCCGGCAATGGCACAGTCGGAGCTGAGCAGTAATATATCCATTTCCCATCGGCAGAGAATGTGGGAAAAGTTTCCAATACGGTGGAATCCGCCGTAAGCGGAGATAGAATCATCCGGTTTCCGTCAAAATCGGCGACAGCCAAATCGGAGACGGTATCGTAAACTTCCAGACGGCGGTTACTTTCCGTATGGAACATGGGAATAATCACATTAGACGAGAACACACCATACCGCCCGTCAGGATGGAAATCCCCGTAGACAGCCGCAGATATCATCTGTTCATTCTTCAAGGCAAGCTTACGGAGCTTGCCGTCACGGTTCAGGACAGTCCCCCCTCCCTCACCCCGAAGATGGAACATCGAAAGGTTGCCACTATTTCCTCCGTGCACATGACAGTTCATGCACTTGCCGTCTGTCTGACTGTTATCCGCCAAAATACGCTCTTCGAAATTCTCAATACAACGTTCACGTATCTGCAAGGTATTCCATACCTCATAACCGGGCTCTATCAGACGGTAACTGACATAGGCGTCAAGCTTGTCCGCCACTACCTGCCATGCAAAGGAAGGATAGCGCAGCCAGCGGCCGTCGGTACGGGCAGTAACAGTTACTTCCAAAGTATGTTCCTTCTCCGCTTCAAGCAATGCACGCCAAGCTTTCAAGGGGAATATCGCCTTGTTCCCGCGCGCATTTATCTCCAAGCTGTCCGATGCTCCCTTTACACTCACGCATACCGCATCCACCCCTTCATTCCGCACAAGGAAATTCAAAGGAGCCACATTGTAGGGAATGGTTACATCCTGATATTCCGGATAGAGCACCAATAACCGGTCTGCAGGCTGTACAGACTCCGGACGGGGACTGCAAGCATATAGGCAGTAGCACAGTAACAGCCCCACAACAACTTGTATATATTTCATATCTATGTTCATCATAAATCACTTCCCCTTTTTCATCGTAGCATAGTGGAAATAAAACCAATATGTTTTTCCGTATTTGGCTTGCAAAGGGGCACCATTACCACCATTCGCCTCGTACAGTCGGGTATAATCGCCAAATTCATCCAATACTTGAGGCGGTATATTCCATTTTTCCACTTCATCCAACGAAGCCTTTTTCCCGGCAAGATAGATAAGTAAACCTTCGGCATACAATCTGGAAGGAAACTTCTTTGCAGCAAACTCCCGATAATCTCCGGCGAAAGCCCCAATATCCTTATTCAGCAAATCAAAGCAGAGAAGGTAATCGCATGCCAACGTATTATCAGGATTATTACGTAACAGATGACGAAGTGAAAGCGGAATGTCGGCAGAAGAACGCAAAGTATCCGTTGCAGGCAACAACAACCGCTTCCGTTCCAGCCATTGGCAGACTTCGGCCGTCTGTTTTCCGGGAATACGTCGTTCTGCCCAATCACGGTAACACATTGTCTTTTGCAGGAGACGAAGATATTTCATAGCCGCCGCCTCATCACCGTTCACCAGGTTGATTTCCGCCAAACGCTTGACAGCTCTTGCCCCGGTGTGGTGCGGAGAAAAAATCATTCCCAGAATGGCGGCATGTTCAGCCATCGTCATATCTCCCAACGCAAACCAGACTTCATTGGCTGCATAAATAGTGAGGTAGGTAGAATGGGGAGCCACAGGCAGAAACAGCCCTTGCGAAGCCGGTTGATAACCATCCATCAGCCGGTCGGGAAGCCGGTTCTGCTGTGCATTCAGCAAATTATAATAATAGGCAGTGAACGGAGAGCGGTATTCACCCTCCACCAACAGTTTCCGTACTTTTTCCGAACGGCCGAAATACATTTCCGAATCCAACGCCAAAAGATATTCCCGCCCTAAATCGGGCATATTGTACCATCGTGACGACCAATCGCCACAGCCAAACAGCCAATAGCCGGACAATACCGCCAATATGCTTACCGGTAAGCCCGACTTCCACGAACGTCGCATGCAGCTACGGCACAACAACAAAACACCTCCGATACCGGTTAAAGCGATTGTGCCGGAAAGCGGATAACTCAATCCGCATTGCCTTCCTGCCTCCCAAGCCACCGCCAACACCGTAGGAACCCACGCCCAACGTCCCATGTACGGAGCCAACAAACGAAACACCACCACTCCCCAAAGCAACAGCACGACAGCCATTATGGTCGGGCCACCCCCTTCGTAATAAAAGAATTGAGTGAGGAAATCTCCTGACAGACGTGCCAGAGCCGCCGGATGCCGCAGATACCCGGCCAATGGTTCGGTGGCAAGCAAAAAGAGCTGTGTCTGCTCCCGATGGAACAGATGATAGGGCAATATCCGGAAGAAAAAAAGGAACAACGCCAAAGCGCTGATTCCTGCCGCTCCCCATTCAATGTATTTCCTTCTGCAAGCTTTCATCCAACAGTTTTTGTTGTTCTTCCGTCAAGGAGCCACGCACCATCTTCCGCATGAATGTTCCCAACGTATTGTTTCCCTGCTCTTTCAGGAAAAGAAAGTTCGTTTCCTGCTCCTGCATCCTCAGACTGTCACGTATCTGTGTCAGATGCAGTGAATCTTTTCCGGTGGCATTCCGTAGTCCCGTCCGGATGAAATGGTAAGCCTCTTGCATCTTTTCCCTCCCCTCTTTCCATTTTTGAAGGGCATCATTTTGTGGAGTGCCCGTTACCGAGCCGACAGAGTCGGCCTTCACATGTATGGTTCCCGGCTCCGTCACCACCAGCAGTTCCTGGATGTAGATACGCAGCAGATGGCGCAGACGCAACACCCTCATCTCCTCCCCTTGTCCGGAAAAAGAAAAAGAGGCATTGGTTATCTTTACAGAATCCACCCGCCCCGGCGCATTCTCCATCGGCACGAGGTATATCCATTCCCCGTCGTATTTCACCGACGGCAACGTTCCTTCAATCACATAATTCTGTCTGGAATTTTCACAACTTGCCCAAAGAAGGCAACTGATACAGAAAAGCAAGATACGTGTTTTCATCCTTATACATTAGAATTTCAACAAAGGTAGGCGTTTACCAACTGTCAGCCTAATATTCAATTAACCAAAGATAATATTTTTAATCAGAGATTTTCTTCACCGCCATACACTCCATTTCCACCAGCCACCCCGGGCGACAGACGGGAGCCAGCGTAATCACTCTCGGCGTATCGGGAAAACGCTTGTCAAACATCTCTTTCACTACAGCATAGTCCGCAATATCACGCAGATAGACAATGATATGCCCTACATCTCCAAAGCCGCAGTCAGCCTCCTTCAGCAGAGCTTCCACATTCTCCCACATCCGTTCTGTCTGACGACGTACATCTCCGGCATACAGCACTTCCCCCCGGTTGTTGATACTCGCCGTACCGGAAATGAGTACTTGCCGGCGGTCGTCGTAATCCACCGCCGTTCCCCGTTCGAAACTGACTCCATACTCATAAGTGGGATTCAAGTGTGTGCGGGCATAGAGATATTTGATTTGTCCGGGCTTTAATCCCGCTACGGCAAAAGCGTCAAGCATCACCAATGCCTTCGGGTCGGCATGACGCCCACCGATACCGGTACTGGCAATATAGTGCGTGTTCTCCGTCAGGTTCTGGGTGACGAACATCTCATTGCGTGCCTTGACTACACCGGCATAATTGCAATCCACATTCTGCACAAATATCCAGGTACGCAGGCAATTGTCGGCCAGAGTACACCCTTCCTCCATCAGTTGCATGGCATAGTCGTTGAGCAAAAGACGCATCTGGTATTCCGAATTGGCGGCACGATTGAAGCTGCCTCCCATCCAGAGCTGGCGGTAAGCACCGTGTTTCACTTCATACAGTCCGTTCGGCAGCACTCGTGTCTGCACATCGGTCTGCAGATAGGCCCACAAAGCAATCTTGGTACCATCCAGCGGAGGCTGTTCCACCACAGACAGCGCGCAATCGGAGCTTTCCGCCGTAGCGGCAAGCAACAGTTCCGCTTGGTTGGCGGCATCACTCAGGAAGTATCTTTTAAAAACCGCCACGGCTCCGGACAGTTCTTTTTTCAGTAAAGCGGCATACGCATCCAACACGACATTCATCTGTTCACGATAGGTCTGTTTCGGGTCAGTGGCATGTATCATCACATGGTATTCCGTCACTCCGCCGGTCACAACAAATGCAGCCACTTCCGCCCTGCCTGAAGGATAAGAATATGATGTGTATTTCATATCATTAACAAGAGATTGTTTCAATCGCAAAGATAAGTTTTTTATCTGACAAGGAGTAGTGAAAATCGCAACTTTCGCTTGTTTTGTTCTTATAAAAAAGTTACTTTTATAGAAATCTATAAAATATACAGTTATTATGAGCGAAAATATTTATCCCATCGGCATCTACAACCTGAATTAATAGGAATCTATGTCAATCCGTAATGAGACTATAAACCGGCTTTCTCTTCCTTCACCCCTTCACCTTTCGCATTATTTCCCTATCGTTCAACCCTTTCCGGTGAAACTTCTTTTTTCCTTCTCACCACCTCATATACATTGCCGTACTTCGTATGCCGGCGTTTCAGTCCCGCCCGCAACAGCACCGAGCCGAACTGCACGGGATTGCTGCCACGCATCAGGGCGGGATGCGTTTTTTGCAACTCGTCAAAGATGTCGGCGGCAGTCAGGTCGATGCTCTTCTCCGCCGGAAGCGGGGCACGGAACAAGCTGCGAACCGCCTCCTCGGCAAGGCTGACACGATAGAAAGCCTCGTTGTGCCGTTGCAGTTCCTCCTCCTCCGACTTGGTGAACCAGCTGCGCCGCCCGGCAATGAGTTCCGCTTTCAGTTGGGCAAAAATCTGGTCGTGCTCTATGCCTATGCAGTCGATGTTGTGCTTCACCTCGATGCAGAGGAAGCGCCGGCTCCCGGTGGGGTCGGTCAGCAGGTCGAACCGGTTGCTGGTGCCGATGAACGAAGCGATACGGGGCAGTTGCCTGAAGTTCTGCTGATAGGCCTTGCGGATGTTAAGTACCGACATCTGCATCAGATTTTTCAGTAAGGGCATTTTGTTGTCAGCATACTTGTCGAACTCGTCCATATTGAGCAGCCCCATTTCCGCCAGCATCCTCTCGGCTTGTCCCTGCGAGGTCAGTTTCAGGTTGTCGGTGTAGTAGCGTGCCAGCACGTCGGGCATCAAGGCACGACAAAAGCTGGATTTCCGTCGTCCCTGCTCGCGGCTGACGAGAACGGGAGCCACGCTGTTGGCATGCAGTCCGGACACGCCCATCCATTGCGAGGCAAGTCCCAGCATCCAGGTATGGAATCCCCGCACCCAGTGGGGCCGAGAAGAGACGCGGCAGGCAAGCGCAGTCAGCCGGTCCTTGCCGTCCCAATCGGGCAGTTCGTCCATGTAGAGCAGGAAGGGATGGTAGGCAGGGATGTAAGTGGAATAGACGTATCGGTTCAAGTCCTTGTCCCAGCAAGGAATACCTTCGGCATGGGCTTCGATGCAGAAAGTGTTCAACTCGCGCTTGCCCACGGGGGTGAAGGTTGCGGTGCGTTGCCCGGCGGGGCGGAACTCGGTTTCATCCGTCAGCAGATTATAGCGAAAGTCGTAGCGCGAAGTGAGGAACTCCTCGATGTCGCCGCTCAGTGCAGTCACGGTGCTTGCGGCTTTCGCGCTCCGGCGGCGCTGCTCTTCCCGCTCCTTCCAGTTTCGGTCGGTCGTTTCTTTTTGTGCGTGTTTCAGCCTTTCGGAAAAGGCTATCAGTTGTCCCGCTTCCTTCAAGAGCCGGTGTTGCTGCAAAGTCATCAGTTTTTTCTTCATAAATATTTTTTATTAAAATGATTATTGGGAGGTTTCGAGGAAGGGAATCATCCTTTCTTTCCTCTCGCCTCTTCGCCAAAGTTACTGCCTGCCGAGGGCGTTTTGCAAACCATTCTCCGCTTATTCTTCAAAAATCATTCCTGCCGACAAACATACTTATTTATGCTTCGGAACCCTTTATTTTCAGTACCTTTGCACGGTTCTTTATAAGTGAACGCCCCGGGTCGTCCAATCGACTGACTTAGGTCGTTCAATCGAACGACCCGGGTTATTCGTTCGGCCGACCGGAGTCGTTCACTTACAGGAAGACACTTCCGAGGGAAGAAACAAGTATGTTGAACGCACTAAAACCTATTGATATGGCAATACTATATGACTGGTACGAGAATCCGGGCACTAATGAGGAAGCCCCTGAAGAGAGAGGCCTCCATCCCCGCCCGTTGCTCAACGGGAAAGTAACCATGCGGCAGCTCTACAACCGCGTGCATGCCCGCAGCTCGCTCACGGTGGGCGACGTGATGAACGCGATAGACTGCCTGGCGCAAATTTGCGGCGAAGAACTGCGCGACGGCCACGAGGTGCACATCGAAGGGCTGGGCTACTTCGCCCCCACCCTGGAAGCCACACAGAAAGTGACCCGCAGCACCCCGAACAAGCACCTGAAACTCCGGCTGAAAAGCATCAGCTTCCGTCCCGACGTCAGGCTGAAACAAGCGATGACGGGAGTCAATGCCATCCGCAGTAAATACACCCGCCACTCCCTGAAGCTTTCGGAAGTGGAGATAGACATGAAGCTGAAAGAATACTTTGCCGACCACGACGTGCTGATTCGCAGTGACTTCCAAGCGCTCTGCGGCATGGCGCGCACCACCGCGAACGTCCACCTGAAACGGTTGCAGCAAGAGGGCAAGCTGAAGAATGTGGGGAAGCCCACGCAACCCATCTACCGGGCCATGCCGGGATACTACGGCGTGTCGCGCGATGCAAAGGCGGGGCGATGAGGGTGGAAAGCGGTTTCACCGGGAAAGCCAATGAACAGGAGGATGGGAGAAGGAGGTGAAGGAGATGCAGGGATAAAAAGAAACATTCTGCGCCCTGAAATCAGGGGTAATACAAAAAGGAATGTGAATTGCATCCGGAAAGGCAATAGAGAATGAATGCGAAAAGGCGAATCTCACGACTCGCCTTTTCCTGATTTAACCATTAAACAATTGTACTATTCGGTTAATGCATTTACAATTATCCGATGTTACGGGCGACTAATAAAGTCGGGGGGGTAACGACAACTGCTTTGAGTTGAATAATTCATTTATAGATTATTCTTAAAGTGCCTTTTTAGAAAACACAATGGAGAAGAATGACGCAGGAACTGTGAAAGTCCTACCAGCAGAAAGCGGTTGTCTAACATTTCCATACTCCAAATAAATATAATTTCCATTGGTAGCACTCAAAGATTTTATAGTGTATGTGCCTGGCTTAATGTAAAAGTAATGAGCACCGCCTATATGTCCGGTATAATTAAAGATACCATATTCTTTTTTGTCAGAATCAACCAACACCCCACCGCCGTTTGTCTCTATTCCATACACTTTCATTATATTGTAACCTACTTTGGAAGGAGGAACATTATCATCAGTACCCGATGCTTGAACAATACTTGGAGTAGAGATTGTTCCTATATAATTTAAAGAAATATAGCCACCTCCTGTCACTTCGAAAATTGTACCAACCGTAAGTGCGCCCCAATTAGATTGTGCTGTACAATCCTCTAAAGCGACCACGCGGTAAACGCCATAAGCCAAGAAATAACAATATGGAGCAGCATTTGGGGTAGTAGTTCTCAAAACATACTGTTGACCACTTTCGTCACAAACAGTTATGCTTACGGCTACCGAAGCGTCAGCACCTCCTATCGGAAGTACAACCCGAGCATATCCGGTTGGTGTGGGAGGTACATTACTATCCATTGTATACGGTCCCAAAACATCCGCTTTAACAAAAAGAGCACAGAAGAACAGTAATATCAAAAAGAAAGTTCGTTTCATTGTTGCATTTTTTTAATTAGTAATAAAAGTATACGAGTGGTCGTTACCCACCCGTACCTTTCAATATTAACTATTTTTTCTTGAAGTTCCAGAACCATGCCGTACCCCAAGCGCCAGCACCGGGTTCAGGAGCACAAAGACGAAGTTCATCTTCTGTAATCTTCAAAATATGATACTCATACTGACGTGCATTTCCTTGATTCGGCTGTATACCTAACAATGGAATAGTACCAGAGAACTCCATAGTACCTACATCCCAACCGGATTGCACCACATCTTCTGACACCTTGACAGAACCACTTTCACCACGACTTGTCTGAACACCAGTCAAACTAAGTGAGAACCAACCATTTAATCCATCATCAGGCAATCCTTTTCCTACAGCTTGTTCATCAATTTGCCCTCTACCGTTTCCGACATCTCCCACAGCATCACAAATCCACCAACCGGGGCCGGTATTGCCGAGATAACCTCCATTACCCCAACAACCGTCTGCAGCTTCTGTATTCCAGACCCAAGTGGTTGTTCCATAACCACCGTCCGGAGTTGTGCCGAATACATCAGCATAAATAGCGGGAAGATCTGTATACTCCGTTACTGCTATTGATTTGGAAGCCGATTTTGTTATGGAGCCGTCCGAATTAATGGTTGTTACATATACTTGCAATTCTTTATTAGGAGGAGCTACTTGAACCGACGGAGCCGTACCTTCTGCCAACTTGATATCAGACGTAGCATCATAAACCTTCACATAACGTGACGGAGTAGGAACAATCTGAATGTTGTTGTTTCCCTGGTTCTTGGCCACAAGTTCAAAAGTAAGATTTTCCGGTGTGACATTGGGATCCGGACTGATTTCATCCACTATCGGATCGCAAGCCACCAGCAGCATTGCAAACAAAGGTATTGCGAATAATATCTTTTTCATATCTTTTTTCATTTTAAATTCATATTCTATTCTTGCCAACCATTATACTCAGCACTTGCATCCGTATAACCCTCATTTTGTTCTACCTTTCCTTCATTCAGGAGGACTTGGTTTTCGGGAATCTTCTGGAAACCTGCCGTAGCCTTATAACGTGCGGCATAACCACCGTTCTGCGCCACATTACGGCTTTCAGCCCCATTTGTATAAACCTTTGCTCCCGTCTGTCTTTCAAGGGCATCGGCAGCAATATGCCAACGGCGAATATCGTTCCAGCGAGTACCTTCAAAACATAATTCCCAACGGCGTTCATTCTGCAATGCAGCCAACGAATATGTACCAATAGGTTCAAGTCCGGCACGACTACGCACTCTGTTTATACCGGAAACATCTTCCTTCAATTCAGACTGCATCAACAATACATCCGCAAAACGAATCAAAACCAAATCATGAATAGAACCGGTTTGCATCAGATTATCATTAATCCAGCCGTCGGCACCATACATTATCTTCTCAAATACCGGCTCAATCGTTTTATTTCCAGCCGCATCCGTACTATAAGCCATGATAGAACCTATTTTCATCTGATAATAATCCGTTTCTTGGATAAAGCCGTCACCACCACCTTTATTATAACTCGGCATATCCTCCGTCTTGAATACGGAGGCCGGACGACGGGCATCATCTTGTTCTGCCACACTCCAATCATTATAAAAATTGGGAGCTACAGGACCGGCACCCCATCCTTGTCCGAAGGGGAAAGAATTGGCCTGATCATTGCCACGTACACCAAAATGCAGAGCATAACCGTTACCATAACCGATAGTAGTGCTCCAAGATGCAAGTTTATTATATTTAATGGCAAACATGGATTCGGGATTTACCGCTGCATCATCTTCTACCCACTTCAATCCCTGACCGGCAGTAAACGGAAAATCTTCTACCGTACATTTATTGGTATATGCCCACAAATTACGAAACTCAGGAACAAGACTATAACCAGAATTATTCACACAATCATCAATATACCCAACCACATCCTGCTTGGTCAAAGTTGTCCCATCAGGCAAATCAACTGAAGTCAACGGACTATAGTTCGTACTAACCAAATCGTTCAGAGTTTCACCATTGCCATACATACCAGTATAATACAACCAAGCACGTCCTAACATAGCTTCAGCCGTATATTTATCAACATGCCCATCCGACTTGCGAACAGCCGGCATATTTGCAGCCGCATCGCGAAGATCCTGCAGAATCTGCCCCCAGATAACAGCGGCAGTCGGAGGAGTAGTATCTTCGGGCAACAAAGCAGTAATCACCAAAGGTACGCGCCCATACATGGAAGCCAACTCGTAGTAATAAAAAGCACGAAGGAACTTGGCTTCGCCCTCAGCCTGCGCTCTTACTTCCGGATCCATTTCAATACCAGCAAGAGCCTCCAACAACGTATTGGCACGGTTGATTCCTTGATAGCGAGCCACCCAGTAGTCCTGCGTAGCATTTGTACCCGTATTACAAATAAGGTCCAAAGATTGCATCAACTTATCATTGGGACCACCACCACCCAACATATCATCGCAAGCCAGCAGAGAATTATACAAGAAAGACTGCTGTGGAAAAGCATTGACATTATTCAGGTTCTGATATATGGCAGCTAAAGCCTGATTGGCATCTTCAGCCGTTTTAGGAAAATTGGTCGTATCTTTTTCCGTCAGACTCATCGAGTCCAAGCTACAAGAAGCAAACATTCCTGCTATCATCAAAGCTGCACCTATTAAATATGCTATTTTTTTCATCGTGTATCAATTTTAGAATTTAACATTAACACCTACCATATAAGTACGAGGTTGAGGATAGTTACCTACATCAACACCGGTTACCCACGGTTCTTTGTCATTGAGGGCTCTACCATTCTCCGGATCCATCCCTTTATAACCGGTAAAAGTAAATAGATTCTGTGCAGCAGCATACACACGAAGTTGCTGGAACGGACAGTTCTTCCAAATTCTCTTGAAATCGTATCCTATAGTCAGATTTTGAATGCGAACATAGTCGGCATCATCAATATAAATATCTGAAATGGCCTGGAAATTCTGTCCACTATTTCCCGGCGCAAGCAGCGGATATCTGTTTGAGGTTCCTTCGCCATGCCAGTAATCGTAAACTTCTGTCGTATAGTTTTCATACTGTCCATCTGAGAACTTTCGCCAAGAGCGAGCTACCTGTGCACCAAAAGCGCCATAGGTTGTTACAGAGAAATCAAATCCTTTATATTCCGCACTTAACGTAAGACCCATTGTCACGTCAGGATGAGGATTACCCAAATCAGTCTTATCGTCATCATTAATCACCCCATTTCCATCAACATCCACAAACTTCAAATCACCCGGTTTAATACTTGCACCTTGCTTAGAGTTTGCCGCATTTCCTTTACAATTCTGGTCAAGATATGCCTGCAAGTCATTCTGGTTCTGAATGACACCATCCGTCTTATAACCATAAAAATAGCCAATAGGATGTCCTTCTTCCATACGGACAAACCGACCCGTACTTTGAGCCAACAAATCATTACCGCCTTCAATAAAATGATTGGCGTTATTAACCTCCGTTACTTCATTCTTATTATAGGCCATATTGACATTCACCCCATACTTGAACTCCTTACCAATCTGATCTCTCCAGCCCATTGAAAGTTCAAGGCCAGTATTCTTTACCGTACCAGCATTTTGATATTGAGTAGCGAAACCGGAAGCCGCATTGGTACCCACTTCCACTAACAAGTCTTTCGTCTGCTTGCTATACCAGTCCATGGTAAAACTCAGACGGTTATCCAAGAAACGGGCATCAATACCGATATTGGTCTGTTCTGAAGTTTCCCATGTCAAATCGGGGTTAGCCAAACGATTCGGGTAAGCTCCGGTTGTACCTCCATTCTTATCCGAGCCAAATGTATAAAGACCATAATCGCCAAACTCGTAACCGGCACGCCAATTTGAATTAGGGATATTGTCATTACCATTCTGTCCCCAACCAGCACGGACTTTCAAGAAACCAAGCCAAGAAGCAGTATTCTTCATAAAAGCCTCGTTTGAAATAACCCAACCAGCAGAGAATGATGGGAAATATCCCCATTGATTGCCTTTCGCAAACTTAGACGAGCCATCGGCACGAATGATAGCAGAAAACATATAAGTTTCCTTAAAGTCATAATTCAAACGTCCAAAATAAGACATCTTAGAACCATAATCCGAGGGATAACCATTTACTGTAGCAGTAGCTTTACGTTCTGTATTATGCAAATAAGCATGTGTAAAGTCACCAAAAGCACTATTATAACCGGTTGCCTCTACTGATTCGCCATAAGTTGGTCTTGATTTAGAATACTCTGTACCAGCCAAAACATCAAAATGATGTAAGTCTGTAATATCAAACCGATAACTCAACGTATTAGTCAAACTCCAGTTCCAACCCAAAGACACGTTATTTATCGTTTGGTCTTTATCACGGCTATCTCCCTGATTATTAATTTGGTAAACGGGAAGATATGAACGCCATGAACTTGACCATTGTTTGTAACTAACCTGACCTTTATAAATAAGATTCTTAAGTGGTTGTACTTCCAGATATGCCGCTGTGTTCAGATTAAAATTCTTATTCTTATTATTCCCAGCCTGATTATATACCATGTGAGCCATCGGATTAGAAGCATATGCAGTATAATCAAGTATACCATTAGCACTCGTTCCAAAATTCTTCAAATCATCATACATGAAGAAATCACCATTTTCATTATATACAGGAATCAGAGGAATAGCACGCAAAGCATTAGAAAGGTCATTCGAATATTGATTACCTAACTGCACACCTTGATTCTGTTTGTGCTGATAATATATATTCTCACCAAACTTTATCACATCCACATCTCCCTTACGATATATCACATGCTCAGAATTAATGCGGAAAGTAAAACGACGATAGTCAGTCTTCACCGGACCACCGAATGCACCATCCTGATACTGATAGCCTATACCTGTCGAAAATTTGGAGAATTCAGAACCACCTGTTACATTCAACGCATGATTAGTAACCACAGCATTTTTATTCCGGAATTCTTTTACCCAATCTGTACCAGGATTGGTACCATTCTGATAAGCAGTCAGCAAATCAGCATCTACGAATTTTGACCAATCATACGGTTGGCCTCCATTATTATAGGCCACTTGATCCATTACCGCCATATATTCTTTGGCATTCAACATATCAGGCATCTTATATATATTTGCCCAACCTATGTTTCCATCATAAGATACAGAAACCTTTCCTACCTTACCCTGCTTCGTAGTAATAAGGATAACACCGTTGGCACCGCTCGAACCGTAAATTGCACAAGATGCAGCATCTTTCAACACGTCAATACGTTCAATATCGGCAGGATTCAAGGCGTTAATATCGCCACCGGCTACACCATCAATAACGTAAACTGGAGCTGTATTTCCGTTAGTACCAGCACCACGAATATTAATTTTAAACCCATCACCCGGCTGACCGGAAACGGCCTGAATATTTACACCCGGAGACTGGCTTTGTAAAGCGCCCAATGCCTGCGTAGTATTTAATTTTGCGATGTCTTCGCCTTTTACCTCAACCGTAGCACCTGTCACCAGTTTCTTCTTCTGTACACCGTAACCCACTACGACTACTTCATCCAACAATTCCGTATCTTCCTTTAGCTGAATCTTGAAACTAGTCTGGTTACCTACCACTATTTCTTGCGGCTGATAACCGATAAAAGACACAACAATCGTTGCTCCCGGCTGAACATTCAATGTGAAATTACCGTCAATGTCGGTAATGACACCATTTGTGGTTCCTTTCTCCAATACATTGGCACCGATGACCGGTCCCATTGCATCTGTTACAGTACCTGTGATTTTTTTTGCTTGCTGCACAGCATCTATTGCATCGACCGATGCGGCGAAAAGTTGCGGAGTATAAGTCAGGCTGACAGCCGAACAGATACCCACGAGCAGCGCGGTTCTTCTGAAATTTAAATTCATACTTGTATTTTTCTTAGATTAATGAATTGGTATTGCCTGGCGGCATCTACCGTTTAATATAAGGTTAAACTTCTCTTTTTGAGGAAAAATTAAATATACCTTATTCTATAAAGTGGTTGGTATACATATCACTCCTTTCTCATAGGCATTTTTCATTTCATTAGCGGTTAAACATTATATGATTATTATCAAATTTTAATTAGGCTTGACAAAAGTAGACTTTTAGCAGCAAACCTTATAATACTATTTTATCAAATAACGACACTCATTTAACATCCATTACTATTTTTCCTAAAAAGTATAAAGCATGAATTCTATAACCAACAACTAAAAGCTATAAAAGACAGAAAGGGTTGCCCCGATACTAACCAGAGACAACCCTTTCTATTTTATTATTAAAAATTGCTATTCCATAGAAGGAAGCTCTTCACGGGAAACAACAAATTCCTGGCTCATAGCATCCTTCCACCATGCTTCATCAGCATGGACTACCGGGCTACCATCCTCATTTGTCCCGTCATACCACGGCATGAACCAACTCCAACGTGCACCAGATGCCCATTGTTCGGAAATAAGTCCGACCGTACCACATTCACTCAGCGAAACAATCTTGTTTCCATAATTTTCGGCAATGGAAGTATATTCTGAAACACAATCTGCAGTTTCCTTATTATAAACATCACGTCCCACGATGTCTACATATTGATCTCCCGGATACCAATCGGCATCATTGCCCTCGGTAGTCCAAACCCAGATAAGATTATCCAATCCTTCAGTCTTGAAGTAATTGAACATAGCAATCCACAGAGATTTAAAGCTGGCAGCATCCTTACCCCACCAGAACCAGCCACCGGCTGCCTCGTGGAATGGACGCCACAATACCGGAATATCCGCATCTCTCAATAGCTTCAAGTAAGCGGCAGCATTTTTCAAATCTTCGGTAAACACCTTGTTTTCCCAAGTGCCTTCCACTGTGGCATTGGTAGCATCAAACTCCGTATCTGCCTTATAAAAGGCATAATCCTTATTCGGGTCGAGAGCTGTACCGTTATTTTCAAGATAAACAGCAACTGCTGTATAATCATGTCCACCAATGATGAGACCACCTTCTTGCAGGGATTTCAAAACATCTTCGGTAATCACCAATGTATAGTCCCCGAATATGTCAAAATAATCAGTTCCTGAAGCAATCTCGCTCCAACCACTGTTTTTGAACGAACCTTGTGCACCCGCTGCCACATCCTTCACAGCCACGCGTATCACCTGACCCACTTGTGCATCAGCAAAGACAGCTTTTGCAGCATCATCCGTCATCTGTACATTTCCACTCCAATCACCCGGCATTACTGTCTCTCCTTCCCATATTTGGGTAGAAGAAGCTTCGCCTACAGCTTTCTTGGGTACATTCCAATGCCACATGGCAGCTACGATGCCACCTTTGTCAGACCAATCCTTAACAGGAGTAATGTCACCGTAATTAATCCAGTCTGCTCCAGCTACAGATGCCGGCAGATGAACATAGTCGAAACAGTTGATAGCCGGATATTTTCCAGTCCATCCATACACCTTTTCGGACATTTCCGTATTCCAGGCAACATTGGCCATCATAGCTGAAAGTGTCTTCGTCTCGAAGTTATCCAATAGATAATTGTACAGTTTCACAGCTTTGGCCGAACTAGCGGCAACCAGTGCCTTGTCCAAAGCGACAGTAGAGAACTGAACCGATACAGCCGGAGCAGGCATCTGGTTCGGTCCGGTTACTATTCCCTCGGGGATAGAGAGAGAACAAGCCGTCTCTCTCCCGGGAACATTCACTTTTACAGTCAGTATATTGCTTGCGCCAAGTACATCGGCACTTATCAGTTCACCACCGGTAAACTTGATTTCGCTCAGATTGTCTGTTGCAAAGAATATATTCTTGTCATATTTCACCTCAATAGTGATTTCTCCCGTTTTCACTTTGGCTGCTCCACTTTCAGGAGTAGTAGACACCAATACCGGTGCATCCACTGCTGGGATATCATGATCGACATCAGTATCGCAGGAGGCAAAAGTAAAAGCTGCTATCAACGAAAGCATCCATTTTATATTCAGTTTCTTCATCTTAATTATGATTTTATTTCATTCTTAATCAGGGCATCCATAGTCACATTCTTCAAGCCACAATTCATCAATTTACAATCGTTATTTTTGTAAACGTCAAATCACTGCCCTGAATAATGATACCTACATTTGTCTGGTCTTCACAATCTCCTTGTTTAGCTTGAATATTATCAAGTATCTCCTGAGTCAACGTCAACTCCATCACACGGCTCTCGAAACTCCAGCCGTAAATGTCTGTCGGTACCATAGTCGTATCAAACAAAGAGAAAGCTATGCCACTCCAATCGCCATAGTTAAACTGAGCCTGTGCCCAAGTCTGGTCTTTCTGATCGAAATAGACTTTCATGACAGTGCCTGCCGTTACCTTGGCAAAAGATACAGCCGGTACCAACACACGTCCTCCATCACCCCAACTAATATCGAGCGGACCAGCCCAAACTGTTTCTTCATTAGCAACCACAAGAACATCATAAGCAATTTCACCATTTGAAGAAATCAGTTTCAGGCTATAAGTTCCATTCAGTTCAGCCGGTACATTCAACATCAATACCCCTTTAGCCGCATCATTGATATACTGGACTGAAGCCTCATTCAGCAATACATTTGTCAGTTTATCAGCATTAACAATCTCAAGTTCCACAATTCGTCCCCGAACCAATTTGTCAGGCAATGCCGGCAAATAGGCGCATACCGGTTTCTCTATTGTCAGAGACGGTGCTTCCACAAATTCACCATTGGCCATTTTCAAAAGTAAGGCCCCAGTTTCGGCAGTTGTAGGTACAGTCAAAGAAATGGCAGTAGCAGTGGCATCGGATACGGTAACCTCCACATTACCACTGAATACAACAGCCGAAACTACATCCATATTTACTCCTTTGACAGTCAAAGCCTCTCCTGCCGGGACTGTCGCCGCACTATAAGAAATGTTTTCCGGCTTTGCCGTTGCAATAGATACGGCAGTTGCTTTTCCACTATTTGTATTCAATTGCAAATCACCACTAATAGCCGCAGCCGGCATCAAGACCTTTATTTCAGTCGAGTTTTGTGATTCCAATCCTACTGCTTCTTCTACACCAGGGAACGTTACATCAGTCACCAAATCCATATTGGTACCTTTCAAGGTAATCATATCTCCACCACGCAAGTTCACAGCAGGAACAGCCACTACGTTCGAAGGCGTAGCTACTACAACAGTAGCAACCACAACTTTTACATCCGAAGCAGGAAGTACCGTAATTTCTCCGTCCGAGACATTATCCGGCAATGTAAAAGTAAGTTCATCTCCTTCGGAAGAGGCAGTCATCGTAAATTCAACTTCATCCCCATTCGGCATCTGCACTTTCTTCACCAAATCAAAGTTTTCACCAGAAACTCGAATGACATCCCCCGGCTTCTTATCTACCAGGTCGAGTGGAGCCTCTACCGATGGCAAAGTAACCTCCAGTTCCCCTTCAGAATAAATCCAATTGGGGATTTCAGCTCCATCAGACAAGATGAACTTACCGGTCTGAGCAGAATCAGGAACAATAACTTTAATCTCCTGACGGCTTTGACTGACAAACTCATCAGCAGGCACTGTTACCTCGTCAGCAAATATCACTTCTTTAATCAAATTCAAATATTCACCAGTAATGGTCAATTCACTACCAGGCTTTACTTCTGCCGGTGCAAAAGCCTCCAAAGCAATCGGCTCCGTAAATGTCAACTCGGTTTTTGTTGTAATATCCCCTTTCGGAGTCTTCAAGACAACCAACCCCGGCTGGGCTGTCTGAGGTACAGTGACACGGATTTCCGTATCACTGACTACTTCGATGTCTGTTATATCGTCGCAACCGGGAATAGCGACCGCAGTCACTTTATCCATGCCACTGCCTAGGAAACGGAGTACACCGCCGCGGGATACGGGACTCGGTCCGAATACATTCAGACTGATTCCCCCTTTATATTGGTTGGTATCTTCATCATCCCCATTGTCGCAGGCCGTAAACGTCAAGCAACTGAAGAGCATCAGGCACATCATCCACAGTGCCGGAAATTTATATGTTTTATTCATATCAGTATTCTATTTAAAAGGTTATTCAATAGGTACCACACGGATGTTGTCAATCATAATCACCGGATTGCAATCCTTACCTTCCACACCACCTGCCCAGACAAAGAATGTCAATCCGGTCAGCATAGTCTTGTCAAAAGTTCTATCACACTTATTACCTTCATGCGTCTTGTTGAACTCGGACAGATTCATGGAAACGGTTGTCCATTTACCACCCGTATCATACGAACCCGTATTCTTCCAAGGCAACCACAAACCGCGCGGCACATTCGTATCACTAAAATAAGCATTAGTTCCCGTCGCATAAGTCACCACATCATTACCCGTAAACATCACTTGTAGAGCGCAAGACTGCCACGGATTGGAAGAAGGAATATTCACCTCGAATTTCAGTTGCAAGCCATTGACGCCATACTCCTCGAGCAGTTCTGCAAACTCAGGACGTGCAGAAAGTTCGGGATAACCGGCAGACGGTTCCGGCCAATAGTTGAACGAGAACTCATCTTCTGCCCAAGTAGCTCCGATAGCACCGTCAAGTGCTCCGGTGAGACAGATATAAGCACCGTCAATACTGTTTTCATCGGCTTCTCTCAACACCTTGCTACCATCACGCCAACCGTGGGCAATAGCCATACCGCCATGAGAACCGTCCCAGTCAAAGAGAATGTTACGTGTATCATAATAGCGGAACTTGGAACGTCCGGTACCATAAATGGACTTCACGTTGATATAGCCTGCAGGAGCATTGTCCGGAAGAATAAAGCTGACCGCAGTCTTGGTTATGTTCGTAATATTAGTCACTTCCACATTACCGGCCATCGTAATGGTCAGCGGCACATTCGGGTCATCAATGAAATAGTCACCAATCAGTGTCACCTCACTACCCGGCTTTGCAAACTCACAAGAAATGGAGTTCACGGTAGGAGCCGGAACCAACACCTTGAAATCATAATCTATGGTATCCTTTGCTTTGGTCACCATATAAATCTTATCAGTCACTACCGAAGGAATCTCTTTCGGAACATCTACCATAAGTGTATGGTCAGTGATGTAACTGGTATTAAGTATCGCCTTCTGGTCATTGAAATAGAGCTCGTAAACACTCCGCAGATTCTCACCGACCAGACAAATCGTATTCGCCATATAAGCCCCCGTCAGCAAAGAGTCTGCCGCTGCCGGATCAGGGACACGAACATATTTCAAGGTAGGCTTTCCTCCTGCCACTTCATATTTATCCGGTTCATCCTCACAAGCTGCCATGGAAAAGCCTGCTGCGACAACAGCTGCCGCGAAGAACCAATTCGTATATCTATTATTTTTCATCTTTTCAAGCATTAAATTAATAACTGAATTCAGAACGTACATCTACGTGTACCGGGTCTTTCATCAAATTAGGATTGAACACCACGTCTTCTGTCGGGAACGGCAATGTAAAGCTGGAGACTGTCACATTCGGCGCCTTTGCATCCGGATTGTAACGGGTCTCGTCCGGATTCACCGTCCAACTGCCGTTTTCATAATAAGCCTTATAAGTAGTACCCAGACTATAATAAACATCACGGCGCTGTGCCTTCAGCTCATTGATAGCACGCTGGGAATCATAATATGCCAAACGTACATAATCATACCAACGGTCGCCTTCGCAAGCCAGTTCCAGCCGGCGTTCCTTCCAGACGTCCTCCCAAGTAATGGAGGTTTTCGGAGTAACTCCCGGAATGGCACGGCCACGTACTGCATTGAAAGCATCCAGTGCACTCTGGTCTGTAGTAGAGGTAGCCAGTCCCATTTTCGCCTCGGCATATACCAGATAGATATCGGACAGGCGCAGGATATGGGTTGCCAGGCCGCTGTACATATTACCAGCCGATACGCCCAAGCCCAATACATGGTCATTATTGTTACCATAGAGATGCTTCACGTGATTGGCACCGGTAGGAGACTGGTAATCGCCATTAGGTCCTCCCTTCCCATATTCGGCATCATAAATAAACCGCAGATAATCAAATCCGCCCTTGTCCTGCCAGAAATAATCGTATACATCACCTGCCATCATCATAGTAGCCTTACGACGGGTATCCGTATCCGAACGCGTCTCAGGACTTTCCAAAGCGGAAATTCCAAATGCATCCTGCAAATCAACCGACGGACCTGCATAGCCGCCCCAGCAATCACCAAATTCATCGAATCCCACCATTGCCAAGTCCGACTGCAACGTATTCTGCTGTGTCCAGGGGTCACGTCCTGCCGACCAGTGCCAGGAGAAGAGACACTCTTCATTCTTGTTGTTTGCCAAACGGAAAACATCGGAATAGTTAGCCAGCAAGTTACGGCCGGAATTATTAATTACATCCTTGGAATATTCTGCCGCTTTCGCCAAATCATCCGCATTGCGGGTACCGGAAAGGCCACTCTTAGTTAGATACACCTTAGCCAAAAGACCTTCGGCACAATAGCGGTCAATACGTCCCGTTTCACCTCTGGCCGGAAGCAACTCCATAGCTTTCTCCAGAGTCATAATGATATATTCGTACACATCTGCTGCCTCCACTTTGAATTTGGAGTTATAATTACCGGAATTCAATTCGTCCGTATTATCATGGATAATGGGTACTGCGCCAAAACTACGTACCAAATAGAAGTAAGCCATGGCTTTCCATGCCAGACACTCGCCCATACACTGATTTTTCACTGCTTCTGACGCATTTGCCGTCTTCAAACGAGTATATACAGTATTGGCATGGCCAATCACTGCCCATAGAGAATAGGACATGTTCACAAGGTTTTCATCCGTACCATTCACCGTAAAATTCAAGTAAGGGCTGTTTCCCTCGTATACGTTTCCAGACAAGATTTCACCGACTTTAATAAAACCGCGCTGAAAGTCATACCAAGGTGAGTTATAAAGATAATTAACCCCCTGCACACATTGTTCGTCATTCTGATAGAAGTTCGATTCGTTATAATTGTCTTCGGTAGGACGGTTCAGGAAATCCTCGCATGAAACTGTTCCCATACCGAGTACAGCTGCAAACGCCCAATATTTAATATATCTGATTTTCATGTTTTCTTCAATTTAAAGTGTTAGAATGAAACATTCAAGCCGAATGAATAAACTGTAGGAGACGGATAACGTCCGTTGTCCAAACCATAGACATTGACGCTTGAAGTGCTGGCACCAATTTCAGGGTCATAGCCGTCATAACCGGTAATGGTCAGCAGGTTCTGGATATTGGCATAGATACGCAAGTTGCTCAGTCCCAGTTTATCAATCGTCTTTTTCGGGAAAGTATATCCCAAAGAGATGTTCTTCAGACGGATATAAGAACCATCTTCAATATAACGGTCACTGATACGGTCGTTGTCATTCGGGTCATTGATAGTGGCGCGTGGAATGGAAGCTCCCGGGTTTGCCACCATGACGTTAGACACATCATTATACCACATCGTTCCATCTTCGTAGACCTTGTTCGGATTGATAGGAACAAGCTGTGCACGTCCGTTTACAGCATTCAGCTGGTTAGTCCAGGGAGAGTTCATATGTGTCAGCTTCATGGAAAGGTAGTTGTACACCTTGTTGCCATAGGAACCGTTGATGAAAACGGACAAGTCGAAGTTCTTGTAACGGAAAGTATTGGTCCAGCCAAAAGTAAACTTAGGCATCGGAGAACCGATATTGGTCTTGTCATAGTCGTCAATAACGCCATCGGGCACATCGTCAGGACCACTGATATCCTTATATTTCACATCACCCACCCATACGGTATTGGTACGGTCGAATACACCGTTTGCCGGGTACTTGGCAGGTTTCGGAGAAGTCTGAAGGTCCTCCAGGTCCTTGTAAACACCATCACAAACAAATCCATAGAAGTTATAAAGTGATTCGCCTACACTGGATACACTGACTACATCGGTCCACTGTCCGTAACCCACAATCTGCGCATTGGCTGTACCAGCCAATCCTTTCAGTTTGTTCTTGTTGAAAGAAATCTGGAAGTCAGAATCCCATTCAAACTTACCCGTAATAGGATGTGTGTTCAGAGAGATTTCAAAACCGGTATTCTCTATGTCACCATAGTTACCTTTCGGAGCAGCCAATGCAGAAGAGGCATTACCGGAAGTACCCATATAAGAAGGCAACTGCAACGGCATCAACATATCACTGGAAGTTTTCTTGTACCACTCTACCGTCAGGTTGATACGGTCGTGCAGGAATCCCAAATCCACACCGACGTTCCATTGCTCCTGGGACTCCCATTTGATGGAAGTATTCGGTATATTGGAGGGGCGATACCCCATACCCAGACCGGAAGGCATACGACTCATGGATGTACCCCAAGCATAACCACCGATGTTGGCATTACCAGTTTGTCCCCATCCCAGACGCAACTTACCGTTACTGATGACCTTCTTCAACGGTTCAAAGAACGTTTCGTTGGAAAAGCGCCAGGAAGTAGCCAATGAATGGAAGCCTGCCCAACGGTTCTCGGGACCGAAGTTTGAAGAGCCGTCATAACGATAGGTATAAGTACCCAAATAACGGTCGGCATAGTTATAAGTCAGACGTGTAAAGAAAGATGCCATAGACGAGCTTCCAAAACCTGCATTGATAGTCGGGGTTCCCGTACCCAAGGCAGGATTGTGCACTTCATCCGAAGGCAGACCGCTATTGAACACACTCGTGAAGTCATAGCTGGACTCCCAGCACTCCTGGCCCACCATGGCTGTATAATGATGCTTGTCGCCTATGTTTCCGGAATAGGTCACATAGTTCTTCAATTGCCAGAATGTACTGCTGTTTTTCTGGATATTGCTTTCATTACTGGAACGTACCCATCCACCCAAATCAACCATCGGCTTGTAGCGCTCACCTTTGCTGGAACTGATGTCATAACCCAATTCGGCATGCCATACCAGATTTTTAATCGGAGTAACCTCAAAGAAAATATTACCCGTCAGTTTCTGACGGTCCAGCAGAATGTCATCCATCATGGCAAGGGCAATCGGGTTAGGATTCGTGTAGCCTTCGCGAACAACGGTGGCATAGCTGCCATCCAGATTATAGATAGGTATATCAGGAAGAGTGGTCAACGAGTAGTTAATCAAACCTTCATCACTGTCTGCCAGTTTCAGGTCATCACCCGTTGCTGTATAGGTGGCGGTCAAACCGAGTTTCAACCACTTCTTCAGTTGGGCATCCAAGTTGGCACGGAAGCTGTAACGGTTAAAGTTTGAACCGATGATGGTACCGTCCTGATCCATATAGGAAGCTGATACGTAGTATTGTATCTTCTCTGTACCACCTTGTGCCGAAATCTGGTGCTGATGCTGCAAAGCAGTCTGGAAGATGGCGTCCTGCCAGTTTGTACCTACTCCCAGCAGAGAAGGATCGGCATAATAATTACTAGGGTCAGAGATTTCACCCATGTTTGCCAAATCATTATAATAAGTGGCATACTCACGCAGATTCATCATATCCAGACGCTTTGTCTGGCGTTGAACGGCAAACATACCGTCATAAGTAAACTTAGCCTCACCCGCCTTACCACGTTTGGTCGTAATCAAAACCACACCATTGGAACCTTGCGCACCGTAAATGGCGGTTGCCGAAGCATCTTTCAGAATTTCCATACTGACGATATCAGCAGGGTTGATGGTGGAAAGCGGAGAAATGGTGGAAACCGAGCCATTACCCAGTGCATCGCCCAAACCATAAGATGAACCGCTTTGTCCCTGACTCTGTACAATCACACCGTCAATTACATACAACGGCTCGGCATTAGCATTGATAGTGGCCTGACCACGTACGCGGATAGAGGAGGAAGAACCCGGAGCACCGGAAGTGCTGACTGCCGTCACACCGGCAGCACGCCCTTGAAGGGACTGGTCGAGATTGGTGATAATAGAACCCTTAATCTTGTCTTCACTCATGGAAACGGAAGCACCGGAAAGGTCGCTTTTCTTCATCGTACCGTACCCCACAACCACCACTTCGTCCAACATCTCGGAGTCTTCCTTCAGCGTGATGTTCACTGTTGTCTGGTTCGTTATCTTTATTTCCTGGCTGACATAGCCTATAAAGGAGACTACAATGGTAGCTCCTGGTTTCACATTCAAGGCAAAGTTACCGTCAATGTCGGTAATTACACCATTCGTTGTACCTTTTTCCAATACATTGGCACCGATAATAGGGCCCATAGCATCACTGACGACACCCGTAATTTTCTTTGTTTGCTGCACTGCCTCAACGGTATCCGTCGATGATACTGCGAAAAGCTGAGGAGCATAACCCAGACTGAACACCGAGCATATCCCCGCAAGCAGCGCTGTCTTTCTAAAATTCAAATTCATACTGTATTTCTTAGATTTAAAACAAACACAAAACCTCCCAAAAGAAGATTTTTTTAGTTAACAAAAATGAGACTGAGTCAAAAAGCCCTGATATACTATCACAGCCTTGACATTTAGGTTTACTTCCAAACAGTCCATGTCTTCATAGTTCCGTTTTTCCTTTTTTCCCATAGGCACAATTCTTTTTTTCTTAAATTATTAATGGTTAAATCATATTGCTTTTTCCCGAAAGGGTCATTTCTTCAGTTCGTCCCGTACCATTCTTCCCCATTCCTTCATATCTGCATCTTTCCAGTTTCCCTCGGAAGAAGCCGACGGATAGAACATGGAGCAAGTCTCATCCTTGTCAGACAAAGACCAGGCCACCCAGCTGATGGAATGCCGCTGCATCCAGTCCAGCCAATTCCCCCACTCTTCTTTACTGATGGGGCCGTCCCCACTTGCCTCCATACCGGCACATTCGGAAACGAAAATCGGCAAGCCCTTGCCCAAAGCATAGTCGGCGCGGTCGCGCAGCCACTGTCCGTGAGTGTTGGCATAAAAGTGGAGTGTATACATTATATTGCTATATCCGGTAATAGGATCGTCCGCTGCCAAATGGATGTCCTGGTCCCAATGCGGACAACCAACGAGGATAACGGCATCCGGTTCTATGGCACGAATCGTCTTGATAACCTCCACAGAGTATGACTTCACCTGCTCCCAACTGTCTTCCACCGGTTCGTTGAAAACCTCATAGATGACATTAGGAACCCCTTTGTAACGGGTAGCCATTTGAGTGAAGAACTCCTTTGCTTCTTCCTGCCGCAGATTGTGGCTATGCCAGTCGATGATGACGTAAACGCCGTTCTCGATAGCAGCATCCACCACTTTCGTAACACACTCAATACCGAACTCGGGCTTGTTCACATAGCAGGCGCTATCCAAATCCACTCCCATAGAGGCCCGAAGCACTTGTGCGCCCCAGTCATTGACCAGATAAGCAACCGAAGAGGCATTGTAGAAACGGGGCCAGAACTGATGCCAGCCATAGCTGACACCGTGCAATACCACCGTGTCTCCTTCGGTATTCATCAACTGCGTACCATTGACCACCAATGCCGGTAGCGTTTCCTTTACATTTTCATTCTTCGACGGGTTTGTTCCACAACCAATGGTCATACCTAGGCAACAAACCGCCAACATAACTTTCCATATGCTTTTCATATCATACTTAGTATTTAGAGTAATAATCTTTCTTATATAACGGTACAAACGCTTTGTACACGCTTACATTCTAATTTTCAGGCAGGGATTACACGGAAAAGCACGGATAGGTTCAATTTTGCAGCTTCCGGTTTTCCGCTTTAATTATTTCAATAGTGCTGTCTGTGGCAAAGACAGAGTTCAGTCCTTGTTGTTCTTGAGCCGGGTCACCGGTATAGTCATCTCCCTTTTCCCAGAATACATGGTCGGGATTTTGTCCGGCAAAACCACCCCATGCCCAGAAGTTGCATCCGGCAAAGAGTCCGCCGCTCTCACGGTCCTGGCGGATAAGGTCGAATACATAACGGTAATATTCATCGCGGGCAGTGGTCGGTGCCTCTTTGGAGAAGCTGAAACCGTCACGGGGAAAACCGAATTCCTCCAAAACGATCGGCTTGCTGTACTTCTGGGCAATGACCATGTGGTCATCTATATACTTCTTAGTATTTTCCTTGGCACACGGAAGAAGTTCCTTCAGGCTGTCCGCCTTCACCCAACTCCAGTTGTAAGGCCAGATGTGGATATTCAGATAATTGATGTTGGGGTCGGCATGAATCTTCTCGAAAAGATTCATATCCATTTCGCATCCCCACGAGCCCTCACTGCCGGAAGACACCATGTGGTTCGGGTCAAGTGACTTGATTTGTGCAGCCACATCGGCCATCCAGCGGGCAAACGGTTCCTTGTTCTCGTCAGAGAAAGCGCGAGGCTCGTTACCAATCTGCCAAGACATAATAGTGGGGTCATCCACATATTTTATCTGATTATACCTATTGGTGCGTGAAACAATATAATTGACATGATTGGCAAACAAGGCCTTCGCGCTGTCCGATTGGGGGAACTGCTTGACATACTCCATATAGGCGGGCCATCCGTCTACGGCAGGTACCACGGCATCACCGTGTCCGGACCATTGCAGGTAAACGGAATAGCCACCGCTCCATTCCCAGGAATTGTTCAAATAGAGGACAGCTGTCATATCACGTTCACGCAGTTCATTCATAAAATAATCCAATCCGGCTAAAATAGTATCATTATAGACGCCCGGTGCCACTTGTAAAGAGGGCTCTACCCGCGTCTTTATGCCATTTTCACCGTCAGCACCCACCAATACGCGCAGGTTGTTGATGCCAATACTTTTCAGAAAGTCCAGCTCCTTATGCAACCGTTCACGATTGCCGCCTTCACCTTCGGAACCAAGAATGGCACCGTACCAGAAATTGGCACCTACAAAATAATAGGGTTTTCCGTCGCGAACGAACTGTCCATCGGCATTGACCTTAATAAACGAATGCTCCGCAGGCTTAGGGGCACATGCTCCCAAAAGGAATAAAAGTACTGTCAGTAAAAGGAATAGTTTCTTCATATTATCAGTTTTTAAGCGATACACAAAGATACGCGGATCATATCATAAAAAATGATACTATATTATCAGATTAATATGCCAATGTGATTAATCACATTGGCACATTAAGTTGTCTCCGTATCCAGTCCAGCCATTCATCCCACTGTTCCTGATACCAATAATGCCCGGTTTCCAGATAAGGATGCAATTCCTTCGGAGAAGCAATCACATTGTAGGCTGCATACATGGAAGTGGGAGGACAGACCTCATCGTTATACCCCCAACTGAACCAACCGGGCACATTCAGCAGGCGGGCAAAGTTTGCCGTATCATAATAGCGTACCGTTTCAAGCTGCTTTTCATCGGGAGCACCGTAATAATAGAAATAATGGGGCCAGCCGCAAGCACGCTTCTTGAAGAATGCTTCGTGGTCGCATAAGGCAGGATGAACAGCCGCCAGAAAAGTAACGCGTGAATCAAGAGCCGCCGTAATCACAGACAAGGCACCGCCCTGGCTGGAGCCCGTAACGCCCAGCGCTTTCCCGTTGTACTGCGGCAGCGAACAGATAAAATCCACAGCACGCAAAGCGCCTACCACCACACGGTTATAGTAAGAAGCATCCCGATTGTCGCGGCCGAACATCCAATAATTGCTCAGCGCCCCACCTGCCAGCGCATCATATACAGACTGCTGCATCGTGACGGGAATGCCGTGGATACCCACCTCCAATATAATTACCTTTCCAGGAGCCGTATACGTATCTCCCGCATAAGGGCGGACACCCGCACCGGGCACACGCAGCAAAGCCGGATACTTCCCTTCTTTCTTGGGAATACTGAGAATACCGTAAAAACGTCCTCCCCAGGCTTTTGTCTGGAAGCTGACCTGATATACATTATCCGTTTCCGTACAGCGTTCGGGAAGCAGCGTCATAAGGGGATTCAACGGAGTCTTGCGCGCCTCTTCCAAGGTCTTGGCCCAATAATCCTGAAAATCGGCAGGAAGTTTCGTCACGGGTTGCAGCTGCTCAGGAGCATAGGCCGATGTAGCCAGCCCTTCATAAGTCCGGCCGTCCACATGCGCCTTGACCTTGCAACGCAAGAAGCCTGCAGTCTTCATCGTGCCTTGCAACTTCAAGGTACCATCTTTCAGCACCATGTCTTTCTTTACTTCAGTAGGATACATCTCGGGCCCCAGTTCATAGTCAATCTTGACATCGGGCAAGAGGTTCTGTGCCTTCAGCACCCGGACGGTAAACGTACACTTCTCATTCAGACGATACACCCAATCGCTATGGTCGGGTGAAACGACTACACGGATTTCATTGCCACGTATCTGCGCCGTCACAGCACATACACACAGCAGACATAAAAATAAGGAAAAAACTCTTTTCATGATATCAGATATTAGTATTAATCATCGGTGCAAAAATAGGCACTTCCAATGAAGAATACCAATACTTTTTTATCATATCACCAGCTTCTTTTTCCGATAATTCTCACGGAATTCCTTCGGCGAGCATCCCTTCTTCCGCTTGAACATACGATTGAAATTGGACAGATTGTTGAAGCCGCAGTCATAGCACACCTCTGCAATAGTACGCGTGGAATCTACCAACATACGCGTGGCAAAGCCCAGACGGATATCAATAATGTAGTCGGAAAGCGTCTTGCCGGTGCGCAGGCGAAAGAAACGGCTGAAAGAGACCGGGGTCATGCCCACCATATCGGCCAATGAAGCCAACCGGATATCCTCCTGATAATGGGTGGAAATGTATTTCTGCACCTTCTGTACCCGGCGGCTGTCAGAGAAAGTCTCTATCTTGGCAAACGAAGAACTGGACAACACCCGGGCATTGTCATAGAGGGAAAGTTCGTAAAGGATACGGAGAAAGTTCATCACGGCATAAAAGCCCTGCTCCTCGGAAGCCAGCTTATCCAGCCAGTTGTACACCTTCATGATGGCCTGCATGGGGAAACTAAGTCCGCACTGTGCACGCTCCAGCATCCGGCGGATACTGTCGAACTGGTTCTTGTTGACAACGTTCCCGAAGAACAAGTCGGGAGAGAACTGGATGGTAATCTCCCGAATATCCCCGGAGGTACATTCATGTTGCTCCCATACATGCTCCAACTCCTTACCGGTTATCAGCACCAGGTCATAATCACCGATAATCTCGGCAGAATCGCCCACCACACGACGTACGCCGGAAGCATGTTCCGTGAAGTTCAGTTCATACTCTGCGTGACAATGGATGGGGTAGGTAAATTCTGTTTTGTGACGATCGGCAATATAGAAACAGTCGCGTTCCGACAGAGGGGTTATCTCCCTCATGATATAGTTCTGGTTTTCCATAGGCATTGGTTAAAAAATATCATGCCACAAATATACTCATTCTTTTTAATCCCACAACAGTACCATTTGTTACATTTAGAGGTAATAATTGTTATATATGAGCAGATACCCGGGAAAGTCCCGCCCGGAAAAGCAAAACTTCCGTCTCAGGCTCTAATGTAAGGATGTATGAGATGCGCATCTCGTACACTTACACACTATAGTTTGAGGAAGAAAGAAGCAGAGATCCCTCTCTTGCCCCATAGACAAAAGAAAGGTCTCCGCTTCGCCGGATGATATGAATGATAAGCCGCTTACTTCTGCAGCTTCAAGACGCAGGAAGTTTCCGGCAGGTTTTCCGAAACGACCGTCAGTGTGGCTTCTCCCGCTTCGCCGGTACTTTGCAACAGCACCTGTGCAAGTCCGTTGAATGCCTTTACCTGATAGGTGCGGGCATCAGCGTCGGCCGGACGTTCCGTAGCCCGATAAGCGGGGTCTCCATTCCCCACCCCAAGGATGCGTACCGGACCGGAGACGGTTATCGTCAAGTCGTTGCAGGCAGTGGGGACAAAACGTTTCTTCTTGTCCTGCAACTCAATATTACACACTGCCACATCCCGATTGTCTGCCTGAATGACGGGACGGTCTGCCGTCAGGGAGATACGGGCAGGAGCACCGGTAGTCTCCACAGTACGGGCCAATATTTTTTTGCCGTTCTTATAGCCTACAGCCTTCACTGCACCGGGCTGGAAAACGGCTTTCCAGGAAAGATGGCCGTTTCGGGGCATCGGTTTGCGATCCAGTTTCTTGCCGTTCACAGTCAATTCCACTTCATCGCAGTTGCTGTATACCCAAATGTCGATGCTATCACCTTCGTGACCTTGCAGATTCCAGTGAGGAAGGATGTGCAGCACCGGCTCATTCGTCCACCAGGACTTCAGATACCAGGCTTCGTCCTTGGGGAAGCCACAGTAGTCCAGAATGCCGAATTGTGAGCCCGTAGCCGGGAACTTCATGGGGTTGGGCTCGCCGCGGTAGTCGAAACCCGTCCAATAGAAAAGACCCGCCAAATAGGGACGTTCGTCATAGAATTTCCAGCCACGCTCGATGCAGTTCAGCAGGCTGTCAGGTCCGTTCGGCTTGCGGTTGTGCGCCACCATGTGGCCTTTGTCGTGGGCATCGAAGTAGATGCCGCGCGTACCACAGCCCGTGGTCTCTTCCGAACCGAGCGCACGGCGGCCGGGATAATCCTTGCGGTGCTGCTCCACAGGGTTCTGAAGGATGTAGTTATAACCAGCCACGTCTGCGGGAATCAAGATGGCAGGGCCACTGCTCGAAGCAACGGTCATGAGGCGCGTAGGGTCGAAACGGTGGCAATATTCGCGCATCGTGGCAGCAATGCGTGTACCGCTTTCTTTCCACTCGATGCCCCACTCCTCGTTGCCTACGCTCCAAAGGATGATGCACGGATGGTTGCGGTCGCGGTCTATCATGCGTTTCAGCAGGCGAGTATGTTCCTCGTTGACACCCGTCAGACGGTTTTCTTCTATCACAAGGATGCCGAGGCTGTCGCAGGCATCGAGCATTTCGGGAGTCATCGGGTTATGGGAAGAACGGTAGGCATTGCAGCCGAACTTCTTCAGTTCCTTCAGTCGGTACACTTGCAGGGCATCGGGAATGCCGGCACCTACTCCGGGGTGGTCTTGGTGCATGTTCACACCTTTCAGTTTCAGAGGCTGTCCGTTCAAGAGGAAGCCCTTGTCGGCATCGAAGCGGATGTCACGAATACCCGTAGTAGTGGTATAAGCATCCACCAGCTTGCCATGCTGATAGACTTCCGTAAGCAGTGTATATAGATAAGGTGTATCCACACTCCAAAGATGAGGTTTGTCCAGCGCTATTTCACCGACGGTGAGCTGGCGGTCTTTCGGCAGTACCGGCTGACCGGCCGTTTCGCAGCGTGCCACTTCCTTGCCGTCGGCATCCCGGAGGATATGGCAGAGGCGGTAATCCTCCGTTTGCAGACCGGAGTTTTCAACAGTGGTCTCTATCGTCAGCTTGGCCTTGTCAAAAGGTGCGGCCAGCGTGCTGTGCACAAAGGTTCCGAAAGGAGCTACATGTAACGGCGCCGTCTTGTTCAGCCATACATGGCGGTAGATGCCCGCACCCTCGTAAAACCAGCCCTCCTCGAGCGTGGCATCCGCACGGACGCAGATAAGATTCTCTTCTCCGTAATTCAAGTATTCCGTAATGTCATACACCTGCGTGGCATAGCCGCTCGGTTCGTGTCCCAGGTAGAAACCGTTTATCCAGATACGGGCATCACGGAAGATACCGTCGAACTGAAGATAAAGATGTTTGCCGAGGTCCTCTTGTGGCACGGTGATGGTCTTTCGGTACCATCCCACAGAGTTTTCGGGGAATTTATAGCCGACGGCTTTATAGCCATGACTGTGGCTCGCCTCTTTGGCATAAGGCAAATCAACCACCCAGTCATGCGGAAGGTTGACCGTCTTCCAGTCCACACCCCACTTCTCCGGATTGAACTTAGGGGAGTAAGGACCCTCATTATGGATAGAGGCTGCTTTAGTCAGATAGTTGAAGTACTCCGTTCCGCAGCCGAAGTCTTTCTCCGGTGAGGAAGCATTGCCAGAAGCAAACTGCCAGCCATCATCCAGCAAAATACGTTCGCGGACAGATTGGGCAGAAAGAGAAAAGGTAATTCCAAGAAGGAACAAAAATGCGAATAAGTGTTTCATATCGGTTAATCATAAAATGTGTTTACAAAGATAGAGCGAAATAGACTCGTACAGTGATACTTTTGTATCTTTTTCCAGTACTTCATGTTTCCGAGGGGAAAAAACACACCGGGCAAACAAGGGTGATAGGAGAAAAGTTTTTAAATTTGAAGCGTGCTTCCGGGAAAATGGCCGGATGGCACAACCAACGAAGAATGTATCAAACTAAATACAAGAAATAATATGCAAGACAAAAGATTCGGATATTTCGATGACGACAACCGCGAATACGTCATTACCGACCCCAAGACACCTTGGCCATGGATTAACTACCTGGGCAATGAAGACTTCTTCTCACTCATCTCCAATACTGCCGGAGGCTATTCCTTCTACAAGGACGCCAAGTTCCGCCGCATCACCCGCTACCGCTACAACAACGTGCCGATGGACAACGGGGGACGCTACTTCTACATCAATGAAGGCGGCAACGTATGGTCTCCCACCTGGAAGCCCTGCAAGACTGCACTCGACAGTTACGAGTGTCGCCACGGCATGAGCTATACCCGCATCACCGGATCCAAAGACGGCATCGAAGCCAGCCTGCTCTTCTTCGTCCCACTGAAGACCTGGGGAGAGGTGCAGAAGCTGACCTTGCGGAATACTTCTGCCAAAGTGAGAAAACTCAAACTATTCTCCTTTGCCGAATGGTGCTTGTGGAATGCCGCTACGGACATGGAGAACTTCCAGCGTAACTTCTCCACGGGAGAGGTGGAAGTGGACGGGTCTGTCATCTACCACAAGACGGAATACAAGGAACGCCGCAATCACTACGCCTTCTACAGTGTCAATACACCCGTAGACGGTTTCGATACCGACCGCGAAACATTCGTGGGACTCTACAACGAGTTTGCCGACCCGGAACGGGTAGTAGAAGGCAGACCGGGCAACAGCATTGCCCACGGTTGGAGTCCCATCGCCTCGCACTATCTGGAAGTAGAACTGCAACCCGGCGAAAGCCGCGACTTCATCTTCCTGCTGGGCTATGTGGAAAACAAGCAGGAGGCAAAGTTCGAGGAACGTGAAGAATCTCTGCATGAAGCGTTCAAGCAGAGTGTACCCTCTTCACCTATTATAAATAAGGTAAAGGCTAAGGCGATGATTTCGGCCTTCGACACTACCGCCAAAGTAGATGCCGCCTTTGCCGAGCTGAAAGCCTACTGGGACCGCCTGCTGGACATCTACGTCGTGAAGACCGACGAAGAAAAGTTGGACCGCATGGTGAACATCTGGAACCAGTATCAGTGCATGATTACCTTCAACATGTCCCGTTCCGCCTCTTTCTTCGAGAGCGGCATCGGTCGTGGAATGGGTTTCCGCGACTCCAACCAGGACCTCGTGGGCTTCGTGCATCAGATACCGGAACGAGCCCGCGAACGAATCATCGACATAGCTTCTACCCAATTCCCCGACGGAGGATGCTACCACCAATACCAACCGCTGACCAAACGCGGCAACAACGACATCGGCGGCGGCTTCAACGATGACCCCATGTGGCTTATCTTCGGTACGGTGGCATACATCAAGGAATCGGGAGACTTCAGTATCCTGGATGAGCCCGTCCCCTTCGACAACAAAGAAGGTTCGGAAGTGTCTCTGTTCGAGCACCTGCGCGTCTCCTTCAACCACGTCATCGAGAACCTCGGCCCCCACATGTTGCCCCTCATCGGCCGTGCCGACTGGAACGACTGCCTGAACCTGAACTGCTTCTCCTGGGACCCGAATGAATCCTTCCAGACCACGGAAAACCAGACGGAAGGCAGCCAAGCAGAATCGCTGATGATTGCCGGCTTGTTCGTGGTATGCGGACGCGACTATGTGGAACTATGCCGCCACCTGGGTAAAGACGACGAAGCAAACAGAGCGCAAACCTATATAGAGAACATGGTGGAAGCCGTGAAAAAACATGGCTGGGACGGTGACTGGTACTTGCGCGCCTACGATTACTTCGGCCACAAGGTAGGTTCCAAAGAGAACGAAGAAGGACAAATCTTCATCGAATCGCAAGGCTGGTGCACCATGGCAGGCATCGGACTGGAAGAAGGCATGGTAGAAAAAGCACTGGACTCCGTAAAGGAACGCCTGGACTGCGAACACGGTATTGTACTCAACAATCCACCCTTCACCCGCTATGTTGTGGAGTATGGAGAAATCTCCACCTATCCCGCCGGCTACAAGGAAAATGCGGGTATCTTCTGCCACAACAACCCGTGGGTCATCATCGGAGAAACCGTACTGGGACGGGGTGACCGTTCCTGGGAGTATTTCCGCAAGATATGCCCGTCGTACACCGAAGAGCACAGTGCCCTGCATAAAGTAGAACCTTACGTATGCTGCCAGATGGTGGCCGGCAAGGACGCCGCCCGCCCCGGTGAAGGCAAGAACAGCTGGCTGACTGGAACGGCTGCCTGGATGTGGTATGCCATCACGCAATTCATACTCGGCATCAAGCCTTCGTATGAAGGTCTGGAAATCAATCCTTGTATCCCGGCAGGCTGGAAAGGCTTCAACGTGAAGCGTAGGTTCCGCGGGGCAGAATATCATATTACCGTGAAGAATCCCGATGGTGTGTGCAAAGGCATCAAGTCCGTCACAGTAGACGGCCAGCCGATAGAAGGCAATGTGGTGAACCATCTGCCGGGCACGCATACAGTAGAAGTAATAATGGGATAACCCACAAAATACAATATCATGATAAACCCTATTTATTCTCCAGCGCCCGAACGCTATGACAACGGCATGAAATTCCGCCGTTGCGGGCAAAGCGGCATCCTGCTGCCGGAAATATCACTCGGATTGTGGCACAACTTCGGCGACGTGAACACATTTGCCAATTCCCAGGCCATGGCGCACTATGCCTTCGACCGTGGAATCACGCATTTCGACCTCGCCAACAATTACGGTCCTTCCTACGGTTCCGCCGAAGAGACTTTCGGAATGATTATGAAGAAATCCTTCATGCCCTATCGGGACGAACTATTCATCTCCACCAAGGCCGGACACGACATGTGGCCCGGCCCCTACGGGGAGTGGGGCTCACGCAAGTACCTGATGAGCAGCCTCAACCAAAGTCTGAAACGGATGAACCTGGAGTATGTGGACATCTTCTACTCCCACCGCTACGACCCGGATACTCCGCTTGAAGAGACCCTGCAAGCACTGGTTGATATCGTACGGCAAGGCAAAGCACTCTATGTAGGAATCTCCAAATATCCCAAAGAGGCGGCCGAGTTTGCCTACAAATACCTGGAAGAACGGGATGTACACTGCCTGCTCTATCAAGGCAGATACAATCTCTTCAACCGCGAACCGGAAGAAGAAGGTATCCTGCAGCAAGCCAAAGGGAACGGAACCGGCTTCATCGCCTTCTCCCCGCTGGCGCAGGGCCTGCTGACCAACCGCTACCTAAATGGTATTCCCGAAGATTCGCGCATGGCAAAGGGGGCTTTCCTGAAGAAAGAAGCACTGACCGACGAGACGCTGCAAAAAATCAAGGCACTCAACGAAGTTGCTGCCTCACGCGGGCAAACCCTTGCCGAGATGTCACTTGCCTGGCTGTTGAAGGACGACCTGGTGACAAGCGTCATCATCGGAGCGAGCTCCGTTGCCCAACTGGCAGATAACCTGAAAGCGACTGAAAATACAGACTTCTCTGCCGAGGAACTGGAGAAGATAAAGAAAATCATTCAAAAATAAATCAACATGAAAAGCCTCCTTATTCAAACCTTTTGTTTATTATTCCTTTGCTTGGGCACGGTCCGTGCACAGCAATACCAACTTGCATCACCCAACGGAAAACTATCCGTTACGGTAGATGCCGGAGAAGCCCTCACCTGGCAGATAGCACACGACGGAACCACGGTGCTGCAACCCTCTGCCATCGCCCTGCAAGGCAGAGATGAAAAATCAGCCAAGAAAGCAATAACTTTCGGTAAAAATGTAAAAGTAATCCGTGCAGAACGCAAGTCTGTGGAGTCCTCCTTCCCCACTCCCCTCTACAAAAAGGCAAGTGTGGAGGATGTCTACAACCAGCTGACACTGAAATGCCGCGGAGGCTACAGTGTACAGTTCCGCGCATACGATGACGGCGCTGCCTATCGCTTCATTTCCGAACAGAACAAGCCGTTTATCGTCCTCAACGAAACAGCGGACTTCAATTTCGACAAGGATTACCAGGCATTTGTACCTTACATAAACGACAACCGCAACGGTGAGCGCTATTGCTTCTCCTTCGAGTCTTACTACGACGAAGCCCCGTTGTCCAAAATGCACACCGACTCACTCTCCATCACCCCACTGATGGTTTGCCTGGACGGAGGAAAGAAAGCCGTTATCATGGAAGCCGGATTGGAAAACTATCCCGGCATGTTCCTCACTGCAAATCCCCAGACACGTCAAGGACTGCAGGCAGCATTTGCCCCCTATCCGCTGGAGGAAATAATCGGCGGACACAACCGGCTGAACCTGATACCGACAAAACGTGCAGACTACATCGCCCGTTGTGCCAAGCAGGAGCTCCCCTGGCGTGTGGTGCTCGTCACCGAAAAGGACACGCAGCTTGCCGACAACGACATGGCACAGCGTCTTGCCCCCGCCTGCCGCATCAAAGACATTTCCTGGATTAAACCCGGCAAAGTGGCTTGGGACTGGTGGAACACCTGCAACTTGACTGGCGTAGACTTCAAAGCCGGCATGAACACCCCGACTTATAAGGCATTCATCGACTTTGCCGCCGACAACAACCTGGAATATATCATCATCGATGACGGCTGGAGCGGAAACGAATCCTTATTGAAAGACCTGAATCCGGATATCGATTTAAAGGAACTGGTAGCCTACGGAAACCAGAAGGGCGTCGGCATCATTCTCTGGGCAAGCTGGCGAAACTCTGCCAAAGATACAGAAACCGCATTCAGCCACTATGCACAGATGGGTATCAAAGGCTTCAAGATAGACTTCTTCGACCGTGACGACCAGCCACTGGTACAGTCCGTAGAACGCATTGTAGCCTGCGCCGCCGAGCACCGCCTGGTATTAGACCTGCATGGACTCAAGCCATACGGTATACAGCGCACCTATCCCAACGTCCTGAACTTTGAAGGTGTAAAGGGACTGGAGAACGCCAAATGGGAACCGATAGTGAACGGAGCCCCCCTCCATAACTTCCCGCGCTATGACGTGACTGCTCCCTACCTGCGTATGCTTATAGGTCCGATGGACTACACACCGGGAGCCACAATGAACGCAACCCGCGAAACCTTCCGTGCCGTCAACGACCATCCGATGAGCCAGGGTACGCGCGTCCACCAGATGGCGATGTACACCCTCTTCGAAGCCCCGCTGCAAATGCTTGCCGACAGCCCCAGCAAATATATGAAGGAGCAGGAATGCACGGATTTCATTGCCAAAGTGCCTACCGTTTTCGACGAGACCGTGGCACTGGACGGTGAAGTAGGTGAATACCTTACACTGGCACGCCGCAAGGGAGACGTCTGGTACGTCGCCTCTATGACCGACTGGACACCACGCGACTGTACCATCGACCTTTCCTTCCTCGGAGAAGGAAGTTACGAAGCCGAAATCTTTTCCGACGGCATCAATGCCGACCGGGAAGCAACCGACTACAAGAAAGAAGTACGCACCGTGACCTCGGGGGACAAGCTGAACATACACATGGCACCCGGAGGAGGATGGACAGCACGGATATGGAAAAGATGATAGGGTGATAAAGTAATGACATGATAAGTGCAATAGGGTGACAGTTACGTTAAAAGTGCTGTCACCCTATTCCTTTATCACTTTTAACATACCTCTACGTGAACCTTTTATATCCTATCTTGTTTTTTCTCACAAAAGCCTAAGGTACCATAGGGCAGGAATTTATATTAAACCTAAACAATTATAAAAGTATGAAGAAATTTATTCCCCTATTATTAGCGGTCTTTGCAGTGACGCTTGCATCTTGCGAAAAAGACCCTGACATGGATAAGCTGGACAATAATTATCTGGTTTATACCAACTATGACAAGAAGGCGGATTTCAAAACCTTCGAAACTTATTACTTGCCGGACAGCATTCTGGTCATCGGTGATAAGGAAAACGCCGAATACTGGAAAGATGAGAATGCCCAGGAAATTCTCAGCGCTTATGTTGCTAACATGAACAGCCGCGGCTACATCCGTGTGGATGACCGGGAAGAAGCCGACCTTGGCTTGCAGGTAAGCTATGTCAGAAGTACCTATTACTTCACCGACTACGGACGTCCCGAATGGTGGTGGAACTATCCAGGCTACTGGGATGCTCCTTACTGGGGCAACTGGGGCGGATGGTATTATCCCTATGCCGTGAACTATTCCTACAGCACCGGTTCCTTTATCAGCGAATTGTTGAATCTGGAGGCGCCGCAAGGCCAGAGCGAGAAACTTCCTGTTCTGTGGACCAGCTATATGAGCGGCTTGCTGAGTGGTTCTACTTCTGTCAATACCAAACTTGCCGTGCAAGGTGTGAACCAAGCTTTCACTCAATCAACTTACCTGACTAACAAGTAGTGACAAGCTACGAGCTATAAGTGACAAATGACGGGTTACCCAATATTAAGGTAACAAGAATAATACGGCAGCATCCTTTCCGGACTGGGAAGTTGCCATTGAACCAAAAAACAAGAACAAAGTATGAAAACAATAAAATATCTTTCCTTGAGAGTATTTGCGGTTGCCGCTCTTGCTCTCGTCTTCGCCCTACCGACGAAGGCACAGATGACCGATAACGGTTATGCCAATATCGACTGGCAATATAACTTTCCCCTCAGCAACAACTTCGCCGACAAATCAAGCGGCTGGGGTATGAATTTTGAAGGCGGTTACTTCCTGACAGACAATTTTGCATTGGGAGCTTTCTTGAACTACCATAGCAACCATGAGTATTTCGGTCGCCAGACACTTCCCGTAGGCGAAGGCGGCAGTCTGAATACCGACCAGCAGCACACTGCATTCCAGTTGCCTTTCGGTCTGGCCTCCCGCTATGTATGGAACCGTGGAGGTGCATTCCAGCCGTATGCCGGTGTAAAACTGGGTGCTGAATATGCACAGTTGAAGTCAACCTTCAACGTATTCGAAGCCAACAAGGATACATGGGGTTTCTATGTATCTCCTGAAATTGGTTTCAATGTGTATCCTTGGGCTTATGGACCGGGCTTGCATTTCGCAGCCTATTACAGCTACGGTACGAACAAAGGTGACCTCTTTACGTACAGCGTAGACGGTTTGAGCAATTTCGGTCTGCGCGTAGGTATTGCGTTCTGATAAGACACACACTTAAAGCTTAACAGATAGAATTTAATTGTTTCAAAATTGAAGAAGAAAAGAGCCTTTCCTGCGTGAGCAAGGGAGGCTCTTTTTAATTCTACCAGTTATTTTTTTCCTCCCAGCATCGCCTTATATACAGCTTCCTGAATCCTCGTCCTTATATCCAGCCTCATCAACTTGTTATTCCACACATCCGGATAGGTGCGGTTGCTCAAAAAGACATAAACCAAGCCGTTCTTCGGGTCTGTCCAGGCGCAAGTACCCGTGAAACCGGTATGACCGTAGACAGAAGCAGGGGCAGACTCTGCGCAGGGACTCTTCTGGGGATTACGCCGGTCGGGCTTATCAAATCCCAGCCCCCGGCGGCTTATCCTTGAGACGGTGGTAGTAAATACCCTGCAGGTCTCCTTGCTCAAATAGCGCTTACCGTCCAGTTCACCCCCATTCAGCAACATCTGATAGACTTTTGCCACTTCTCCGGCAGTGGAGAACAGCCCGGCATTACCGGAAACGCCGCCCTGAAAAGCTGCAGATTCATCATGTACAAATCCTTGCAAGGTAGTCTTACGCAAGAAAGGATCTGTTGATGAAGGTACAATATCTTCCTTCTTCAAGAAGCGCAGAGGAAGATACCCCGTACGCTCCAATCCCATCGGAGTATAGAATTCCTTGGCCAGATATTCGTCCATAGACATGCCGGTGCGCGCCTCGACCAACTGCTGCAACAAGATAAAGCCCACACAACTATAACGGTAACGTTTATCTCTAAGCGGAGTATCCACAATCTTCTGCAAGTACTCTTGCTTGAAGGAACGGTTCAGCCAAAGGCTGTCGGACACTTGCATCGTATATTCCGGTGTCTGCACCTTCGACGTCAGTCCCTGACGGAAGCGGAACTTAGGGTTCGCCCAAGTCTGCCGTCCGATGCGTGCGGAATGCCGGGCATCGGGACGTGCCTTGAACAAAGTGCCGGTGTAGCTCTCTTCATCAATCGCTTCCTGATAGAATAGCAAGGTAGAAGGTAGACCGGATTCATGCATCAGCAGTTCGCGTACCGTAATATTCTTCTTGTCCGTATCCTGTAGGAAAGGCAGATAATCCGACACCCGGTCTGTAAGATTGAGGCGTCCGCCATCGTACAACTTCATCACAGCAAGCAGCGTGGCTGTGGTCTTTGTCAGCGAAGCGATGTCGTATACATCCGTCTTCTTTACGGGAAGCGCCTTGCTTCCGGCCTCGTTCCAGACGTGGGTACCGAAAGCTTTATTATACATCTCCCTGCCATCCTTCAGCACCACCACCTGGCAGCCGGGGTAAGCCCCTTCACGAATGCCTTCTTCAGCTATCTTGTCTATTTCAGCCAGCAGACGGGAATTCATACCATGCTCTTCGGGTACAAAGCGGGGGGCGCTTTGAGGAGTCAGCGTCACTCCCGCACCGGCAGCAAACCGACTACCGATACTGGCAGACAAGCGTCCCTCTGAACAAGCGCTGCCATAAACAATCCGGGCAACCTGCCGCTGTACCTCCTCGTTGGAGGAGTGTGCCAAAATCACCGCTTCAGCAGCAGCGTCCCCTTGTTTTATCTGCAATACCTGCTTGCCAGGAATAAAGAACAGATAAACCACCGGTACGTCAGGAGCGAACTTTGCAAAGAAATTCTGATAGGGCGTCAAACGGTGTTCGGTGACACAGACCAGAATACGTTTGTACTTGGCCAGCGCATTTCTCAAACGGTTCCCGTCAGCCTCCGGCAGATTCTTGCCCAAACGGAACTCCACAGGACGGGTATACTGCGACAGTTCCTTGAGGAACGGCTGGATTTCCTGCGCTTCTCCCACATTGAGCACGGCAACTTCACCGATGGAAGGGTCCAGCGGAAGTACCTCGTCCCGGTTATCCAGCACAGTGATGGCCGCCAAGTTCAGCCGGCGCATCAAATCACGCGTTTTCGGAGTATTGATGCGGGTCCCCAAACCTGAAAGCTGTACATGGGGTTTCTTTTCCAACCCAAGGGCATATTTATATTTCAGTACTTTACGGCATTTCGTCTCTATCTCTTTCTCTGTCAGCTCCCCTTTTTTCACAGCGGCAAGCACAGCCTCCACTTCTTCCTTAATACGCCGGGGGACAAGCAGCAAATCATTGCCGGCTTTCAGCGCCTGCAAACAGATGCTTTCATTGCCCGATACCCCTTTCATGGCAAGGGCATCTGTAAAGACAAGCCCCTGAAAGCCGAGGTCATTCACCAACAGACCGGAAACTACCTTACGCGAAAGCGAAGACGGGAGCCCCTTTTGCGGCTCTATGGTAGGCACCTCCAAGTGCCCCACCATCATTCCTCCCAATCCGGCACGAATGGCTTTTCTGAAAGGATAAAGCTCTATACTGTCCAGACGGGCACGGGTAAAAGGCAGCACGGGCAACGCCTTATGAGAATCAACATCCGTATCCCCATGCCCCGGAAAGTGCTTGCTGACAGAAAGTACACCACCATCCTCCAACCCTTTGGAGTAGGCAACAACCTTGTTCGCCACATTGAACGGACTTTCACCGAAGGAACGGGTATTGATAACCGGATTCTTGGGATTGATATTCACATCCGCTACAGGAGCAAAATTCACTTGCACCCCCAGTTCACGGCATTGGCGGGCCACTTCGCGCCCATATTCATAAATCAGTGTATCGTTCTGTATGCAGCCCAGCACCATGTTTCGCGGAAAGTTCGGAGTACCGCGGAGGCGCATAGCCAGTCCCCATTCACCGTCAAAGGTAATCATCAGCGGAACTTCCGCCATCCGCTGCGCCTCATTGGTCAACATCACCTGGTTCTGCATCAATCCGCCGGAAAATAACAGACCGCCTACCTTATAGTCCTCCACCACCTTACGCAGCAGTTCCTTGTTGGCCTTGTCCTGCTGGGGGGCAATCGTATAGATGAACAGTTGTCCGATGCGTTCTTTCAGAGTCAGACGCTGCATGACGGAATCCACCCACTGCCTGCACCGCACGTCACTGTTCAAGAGACGTACAAGCGAAGGGTCGTTCGGCGGCACCGGAGTAAACGGCATCGGGCCAAGCTGCGCTTTCAGAAGCGGACAAAGACAACACAATATAGTGATATAGGCAAGCAGGTATATTCTCTTCATTCCTTATAGATAGATTGTTTTTAGGGGATTTGCGGAATAATACTTTTATAAATCAATTCCTGGATATCTCTTCTTATATTCATGTCACCCAGTTTCGTGTTCCATACATTGGGGCACAAGCGGTTGCTGAGGAATACATACACCGTCTTGTTTTCCGGGTCCACCCAAGCACAAGTACCGGTAAATCCGGTATGTCCATATACCGCTTCCGGAGCGGAAGGAGCACAAGGGCTGCGCTTCACAATGGATACATCCGGCTTGTCGAATCCCAGACCGCGACGGCTGATGGCGGATTTCTCCGTCGTAAACAAACGGCAGGTTGCCTCACTCAAGAAACGCTTGCCATTGAATTCACCGCCGTTCAGCAACATTTGATAAACCTTTGCCACCTCTTCGGCCGTAGAGAAAAGTCCTGCATTACCGGACACCCCACCCATGCAGGCAGCAGTCTCGTCATGCACATATCCGCATATATCCTGGCGACGCAGGAAGTCATTGGATGCCGTGGGCATGATTTCCGCTTTGGTGAACTTCGTCAAAGGCAGAAACATAGTACGTTGCAATCCCATCGGGGCATAGAACTCACGGGCAAGGTACAAATCCATCGGCAGCTCCGTCACCTTCTCCACTACCTGCTGCAACAGCACGAAGCCAAGGTCGCTGTAAACATAACGTTTGCCGTCCAACTCGCACTTGGCTATTCGCTGAAGGATAGAATTCTTGAAACTCTTGTTCAGCCACATGCCATCTGCCATGTGCAGAGTATAGGCCGGTGTATTCTTGTCGGACACCATCCCTTTCCGGAACTTAAAATCGGAACAATAATAGCTATGCTCGCTTACCTGCGTACGATGCCACTCGTCCACCCAACTCTGGGAGTACGGACCGTGTACCGAATTCGGGTCTATGATGTCCAGGTAGAAGCGGATATAGGGAGGAAGCCCCGATTCGTGGAACAAAAGTTCGCGGATGGTAATGTTCCGCTTGTTGCCATTGCGCAAGAAGGGCAGATAAGCGGAAACCTTGTCATCCAGTTTTATCTTGCCCTCATCATACAGTTTCATGACGGCAAGCAACGTAGCCGTAGTCTTGGTCAGCGAAGCCAAATCAAAAAGGTCCGAAGAACGGACAGTAGTGGTATCCTTATCAGAGTGGGTTCCGAAGCCTTTGTCATATACCGGCAGTCCGTCTTTCCACACCAGCACGCGGCAACCGGGATAAGCTCCCGCTTCCAGTCCCTTCCGGGCAACGGCATCGATACTTTGCAGCACATACGATTTCATGCCGTAATCTTCCGGAACAGTCTTCCCCGGTTTCATGCCCGGCTCAATCATACAGCCCGTTCCCGCCGGAAACAGTTTACCGATACTCATCGACATTCTGCCACTGGCCGGCTTTTTGGCAAAAAGAACATCAGCCACGTATTGCTGCAAATCCGTCTCTGCCGAATGTGCCAGCACCACAGCGCTGGATTTGGCAAGTGCGGGCATCAGAGGTTGCAATGTACGGTAAGAGGTAAAAAAAGTATAGACCAGCGGAGCACGCAGGTTCAAGCCTTCCAGAAAGGCCACATCACGGTCGCTGACATAAGCCGAACCGGTGATGCTGATAACCACGCGACGGAAAGCAGCCAACTGCCCCTGCACTTCCTGCCAGAGAGCCTCATCGGCATTCCAAGGCAAGTGGAAATGGCTGATGCCTGCATTCTTTTTCATAGCTTCCACAAAGGGAGCATCCGCCTCCTTCTCTCCGATGCTGAGCACGGCAATATCACCTTCCACCGGTGCCAGCGGAAGGACATCGAAATAATTGTTCAATACAGTCACTGCCGAACAGCGCAACTTGGCAGCCAACGCCTGCGCTTCCTCCGTATTGATGCGATAGCTCATTCCGCTGACCCGAAGTTGCGGCTGGCGGTTTCTCAAACCAAGCATATACTTGTACATCAATACCTTGCGGCACTTGGCATCAAGTTCGTCCTTACTCAGTTGTCCCGACTCCACTGCATCTACCAGCTCCTGCACCGCATTCTTCGTATTGAACTGTACCAGCACCATATCATTTCCCGCCAGCAGCGCTTTGGTAGTTACCTGCGGAATGGCAGACACACCCTTCATGTCCAAGGCATCAGTAAACACCAGCCCCTTAAAGCCGAGTTCATCCTTCAACAGCCCGGTCACCACATTCCGCGACAAGGAAGAAGGAGTCACCCCGTCCGGGTCCAGCGCCTGCACTTGCAGATGGCCTACCATGACACCCCCCAATCCGGCACGTACCATTTCCTTGAAGGGATAAAGTTCCACACTGTCCAGGCGTGCACGGTCGTAGTGCAAGGCAGGAAGCGCCTTATGAGAATCCACATCCGTGTCGCCATGCCCGGGGAAATGCTTGCAAACGGAAAGTATGCCCCCGCTTTCGAGCCCACGGCTGTATGCCACCACCTTTTCCGCCACCCGCTGCGGGTTCTCGCCAAAGGAGCGTACGTGTATCACCGGGTTCAGCGGATTCGTATTGACATCCGCATCGGGTGCAAAATTGACGTGTACCCCCAATTCGCGGAACTGGCGGGCCACCTCACGTCCATATTCTTCAATCAGGCCATTGTCCTCGATACATCCCAAGGCGGCATTGCGGGGATAGTCCGGAGCGCCTTTCAGCCTCATTGACAGTCCCCACTCTCCATCGAAAGTAACCATAACGGGAATCTTGGCATCCTTCCGGGCCATATTGGTCAAGATAGCCTGCTCTTCCGGAGTACCTTCGGAAAACAGCAAGCCACCGACCTTGTATTTCTTTACCAGCTCGCGCATCTGCTTTTTCGTGGCCTTGTCTGCTCTGGCCGGAATGGTGGCAACGATGAGCTGCCCCACTTTTTCGTGTACATTCAGACCTGACAACACGGAGTCCACCCATTGCCGGCACCGGCTGTCTGCAGCCGAAGGAAGAAACGGGCCTCCCGTCTGGGCGTGAAGTGAAGATAATCCCAATATAAACAATCCTGCAACCCATAAAAGGAGGGTGAGTCTTTTCATCATGCTATTTTTCAGTTAAAGTAAGTACCATTTCTCCTACGTAGATGCCACTCTTTCCGGTGTGCAGCACGGGAACGCTCTTGCCGTCCGCATTCAGATAAACGGCAGGCTTTTCCATAAAAGTATGCGAATGTCCTCCCAAAATGACATCAATGCCACGCGTCTTGCCTACCAGGTTCTCGTCGGAAGCGCCTTCGGGATTTGCACTGCGGATACCCAAATGAGACATGCAAATCACAACCTCGCAATTCTCCTTCTCCCTGAGAAGGTCTGTCATTTCCTGGGCCACCTTTATCGGGTCGTTGTAGACAATGCCTACGCATTTATCCGCCTGCACCAGCCCTTCCATCTTGGGGGCCAGGCCGAAGATTCCGATTTTCACCCCTTCGCGCACCAAGGTGATATAAGGCTTCACCAGCCCTTCGAGTACCGTACCCGTCACGTCATAATTGGAACAGACCACGGGAAAATCCGCCATACGGAACAATTCCGCCATATTCTCAAGTCCGAAATCAAATTCATGATTACCTATCGTCATGGCATCATAACCCATGAGATTCATCATCTTGACCTCCAGCTCGCCTTTGAAAAAGTTGTAATAAGGGGTGCCTTGCGAGATGTCTCCGCAATCCAGCAGCAGCATATCCGGATGCTTGCCGCGAAACTGCTTTACAAAACCGGCACGGCGCACCACACCGCCCATCCCGGCATACTCGTCGGCAGCCTCGGCACTGATGGGTTCTATACGGCTGTGCATATCGCTGGTATGCAGGATAAACAGTTGTTTTCCGGATTGGCCGGACGATACAGAATCGGTGGACACCAGGCAAAGGGGTTCTTCAGTAATGACACGCTCCTCTTGTTGTGCCGATGCGGGGAGCATGAAAAGCAGCAGGGCTGCCAAGGAATATATATGTTTCATAGAACTTCTGTTTTTTTAATGCTTACTCTTTAACGACCACTCTTCCCTCCATGCGCGAAGTCACCTTCTTGCCGGCTGCCGTCTGCTTCTCCACATACTTCATGAACAGACCGCGCAGTGTAGCCCCATCCGGGCACTCCCTTTTATCCGCCTGCAGGAAAGCCGTCATTCCATCGTTTCCATCAGCCAGATAATCAATCGTGGCAACCGTATAGTCACGGTCATCCTCCACCGGCTTGCCGGCAATGGAAGCCTGGAGCAGCTTGCCATCCTTGCTGATTTCCAACTGTATACCACTCACCCCTTCACCAAGTCTCACCGCAATGTTTTCAAACAAGTGCTTCATGGCAGAGCCTTTCATCGTCAGCACACAGAGCGAATTCTCAAAAGGCAATATCTCATAGATGTTTTCGGTAGTGATGTCTCCTTCCGTCAGGGAGTTCCGGATTCCACCGATATTGATTAGCCCCATATCGGCCGGTTTGCCCAGCACTTCCACCGCAGCCTCACGCAGTACATCTGCAATCAGATTGGATAAAAGGCTTTCGGGCCGGAATCTGTCCATCGACATTTCTGCGGTTCCCACCACATGATACATAACGCTGTCCATCCGGGCCTTGTAAGGCGCCAGCAGAGCCACGGCTTCGGCATCCGGCTCGGCATCCCAGACAGAGTTCATGGGAATTCTGCCTCCCTCTACCTTGGTTACTTCGTAGGAAGAATGGCAGGAAACCAATAGAAGCGCAACCGCCAACACTGCCCCCGCAAGGAGACTGAAAGTTTGTTTCTTCATATTCATTTAGTTTTAAATTGCTACAAATATACTTTTCTTTTGCGACTGAGCCACACAATTAACCGATTATTTAGACTTGCGTTTAGCAGAATGAAACACTCAAAAATCATCCCAACTGGCGAAAAAAAGCTTGAAGCACTTGTGTATCTGGCAAATAATTCGTTCCTTTGCACCGCTTTCGCGCAATCGCTGTCAGGACACCAAGAGAGAAGCCTGGTATGTTGCGTTGTAACGATGAAACAATTTAATAATAAAAACAATGGATTTAATTAAAATTGCAGAAGAAGCATTTGCTACCGGAAAACAGCACCCGAGCTTCAAGGCAGGTGACACTGTAACAGTAGCATATCGTATTGTCGAGGGTAACAAGGAACGTGTACAGCTGTACCGTGGTGTTGTTATCAAGATTGCCGGACATGGAGACAAGAAGCGTTTTACAGTACGTAAGATGTCAGGAACCATAGGCGTAGAACGTATTTTCCCGATTGAATCACCGGCTATCGACAGCATCGAAGTGAACAAAGTGGGTAAAGTTCGTCGCGCTAAACTGTACTACCTGCGCGCTCTTACCGGTAAGAAAGCAAGAATCAAAGAAAAAAGAGTTAACGGTTAATTCCAGACTCCTATTTCGAAATAAAAAAGGGAAACTGACAATGTCGGTTTCCCTTTTTTAGTGATATACACAATATGCATACACACCATGCAATACTCTATCCACTACTACGACCTCATTCCAAACACTGAAAGCCTGCGCTCCTTTCCTTTCACATAAGCCTTTCTTCTTGCTGATATGTTAGTTTATCAGCGCCCAACGGCCGTGAGGCGCTCTGCTAACGACCGTCAACAAGGTGCTTTATGGCCGTTAGGCGAACGCCTCACGGCCGTTAAACAGCTCTCATATGCATAGCTTGCCTATACTGAATACCTATCTTATCCATACCAAAAGCCTGACTTCCACCTATTATCGCACGGGCTTTTACGAAGTTAATACCGTGTTTGCAGGAAACCAATAGCTTGTTTACACGATATTGGCAAATTGCTCCATATCCTATTAATTTATTGTACTACAAGATATTAATAGATTATTTGGCGTAAATTTAAGGTGGAAGCAACTTGTGCTTCCACCTTTTCAAGTTGCTTCCACAGCATCCGCAACCCCGATGAACAAAGGGATACAGAGAATGGGTGGAAGTGTGGAAGCAACTTGTGCATAACTTTATTGCTGAGGAATATGTGCCACTAAAGAAAAAAAGGTGTGTCGAAACTCTCATAAACTAAAAATCACCCTCGCCACAGATAGGTGTAGCGAGGGTGATTTCGATAGAAGGGGAGTTTTGACATATCCCCTCCTTTATCAGTTTCCCTAATATTGATTACTTGATATCTCTCAGCTCCCAGCCCAACGCACTGGCACCCAGCACTGCAGCATCAGAGTCCTTCAACTCGGAAGCCAGCAACTTGGTCTTACCTTTGTAGATATTCAATACATTGTCGTCGATGGCTTTCTGGATAGGCTTGAAGATATAGTCGCCCGCCTTTGCCAGACCGCCGAACAGTACGATAGCTTCCGGGCTGGAGAAAGCGATGAAATCGGCCAAAGCCTCACCCAAGATAGTTCCGGTAAACTCAAAGATGTCTTGAGCAATCTTGTCACCCTTCACCGCTGCATCATACACATCCTTGGAAGTAATGTTTTCTGCCGGAATGTCGCGCAACAAACTCGGTTCGGTACTCTTGGTCAAGAACTCACGTGCAGAACGCGCCACACCCGTAGCCGAACAATAAGTTTCCAGACAGCCGTGACGTCCGCATCCGCAGAGACGTCCGTTTTCACGACGGATAATAGTATGTCCCAACTCTCCGGCAAAACCGTCATGGCCATATACCATCTGACCGTTAATAACGATACCGCTACCTACACCGGTGCCAAGAGTTATCATGATAAAGTCTTTCATACCACGAGCCGCACCGTAAGTCATTTCACCGATACCGGCAGCATTGGCGTCGTTTGTCAAAGCGGTAGGGATACCCAAGCGCTCTTCAAACATGGCAGCCAAAGGAATTACACCCTTCCAGGGAAGGTTCGGGGCAAACTCAATAGTACCGCTGTAATAGTTTCCGTTAGGAGCACCGATACCGATACCTTTTATCTTGTCTACTCCACCGTTGGCAATAATGAGCGGCAACAGATTCTTGCAAACTTCGTCTACGTAATCATTGACGTCCTCATAAGCTCCGGTTTTGATGGAACTGCTTGCAATAATAGTTCCGCGTGCGTCTACAATACCAAAGACGGTGTTTGTTCCGCCTATGTCAATGCCCACTACATAGGGCTTTTCCATGTTTGAATTCATGATATTACTTTTGTTTAAAGGGTTAGTTAATCACATTCATGGTTACAAAAATCACAAAGAAAAACGACACTGCAAAATCTTTTTTTAAAAAAGTTTGCAACTTTTGCAACTTTTCGTAGCATTGCTGCGTCTAATAGTGAAAATTAATAAGAGTAAAGCAATAAACAGGGAAAACAGTGATACAACTAAAAGACATTAACAAGACCTACAACAACGGAGCACCGCTGCATGTGCTCAAAGGTATCAACCTCGACATTCAGAAAGGCGAATTTGTTTCCATCATGGGCTCATCGGGTTCGGGAAAGTCCACTTTACTCAATATACTGGGTATTCTGGATAGTTACGACACGGGGGAATATTATCTGAACGGTACCCTCATCAAGAACCTCAGCGAAACGAAGGCAGCCGAGTACCGCAACCGTATGATTGGTTTCATCTTCCAGTCCTTCAATCTCATTTCCTTCAAGAATGCAGTGGAGAATGTGGCGCTTCCTCTCTTTTATCAAGGAGTGAGCCGCCGCAAACGTAATGCGCTGGCACTGGAATATCTGGACCGCCTGGGGCTGAAAGAGTGGGCACACCACATGCCAAATGAGATGTCCGGTGGACAGAAACAACGTGTAGCCATCGCCCGTGCCCTCATTACCCAACCGCAGATTATCCTTGCCGATGAACCTACCGGCGCGCTCGACAGTAAGACTTCCGTAGAGGTGATGCAGATTCTAAAGGAACTGCACGATACGGGCATGACCATCGTAGTCGTGACCCACGAAAGCGGTGTTGCCAACCAGACGGACAAGATTATCCATATCAAAGACGGTATCATAGGTAGCATCGAGACGAATCTGAACCACGATGCAAGCCCGTTCGGAAAAGACGGATTCATGAAATAATAAAGGAAGAGCCCCCTCCCCCTTTAATTTTTAATTCTTAATTTTTAATTATCAATGATAGACCTTTGGCAAGAAATATACGGAACCATCAAACGCAACAAACTGCGTACATTCCTGACGGGCTTTGCCGTGGCATGGGGAATCTTCATGCTCATCGTGCTGCTCGGAGCCGGAAACGGTATCATACATGCCTTCGAGCAAAATGCGTCGGAGCGTGCCTTGAACTCTATCCGCATCTTCCCCGGCTGGACCACCAAGTCATACGACGGTCTGAAAGAAGGACGCCGCGTCCAACTGGACAACCGGGACATGGATGACACGGAGAAGCAATTCACTGAAAATGTCATCAGTGCCGGTGCCACCGTGCGTCAAAGTAATGTAAACGTCAGCTTCGGACAAGAATATATCAATATCTCTCTGCTGGGCGTATATCCCAACTACACCGAAGTGGAAACCGTGAAAACAGCGGACGGACGTTTCATCAACTACAACGACCTGAAAGACCGACGTAAAGTCATCATCCTCCATAAGAAATCTGCAGATATCCTTTTCGGAAAAACGCATACTGAACCCATCGGACAATTTGTCAATGCCAGTGGAGTGGCCTATCAAGTAGTAGGCCTCTACAATGACCAGGGAGACCGCGAGGCAAACGAAGCGTATATCCCCTTCTCCACCTTGCAGACCATCTATAATAAAGGAGACAAGCTGAATAACATCATCTTTACAACCAAGAACCTGCACAGCATAGAAAGTAACGAAGCCTTTGAAAAAGAATACCGCAAGGCTATTGCCACCAATCACCGCTTTGACCCCACAGATGAGAGCGCCATATGGATATGGAATCGTTTCACCAACTATCTGCAGACACAGAATGCAATGGGTATCCTCCGGACTGCAATCTGGGTTATCGGTATCTTCACACTGTTGAGTGGGATTGTCGGCGTGTCGAACATAATGCTGATTACCGTGAAAGAACGTACCCGGGAATTTGGTATCCGTAAGGCATTGGGAGCAAAACCTTTCTCCATCCTTTGGCTGATTATTGTGGAAAGCGTGACTATCACTACGCTATTCGGTTATATCGGTATGGTGGCAGGCATCGGGGTGACGGAATGGATGAACTCTGCTTTCGGTAGCCAGACGATGGATGCCGGCATGTTCCAGCAGACCATGTTCTCCGATCCCACCGTAGACCTCAGTATTGCTATCCAAGCTACCCTGACCCTTATCATAGCGGGTACGTTGGCTGGGTTCTTCCCGGCTAAGAAAGCGGTAAGTATCAGTCCTATTGAAGCACTTAGAGCAGATTAAAGATTATGAGAATAGACATAGATACGTGTGAGGAAATCCTCATCACAATAACAAGGAACAAAACGAGAAGCCTGCTTACGGCGTTCGGCGTATTCTGGGGTATCTTTATGCTGGTGGCGCTTATCGGTGGCGGCCAGGGCATGCAGGAAGAACTAAAATCCCAGTTCGAAGGATTTGCAACCAACTCGGGCTTTATCGCTGCACAAAAGACAAGCGAGGCTTATAAAGGTTTTCGCAAAGGACGATGGTGGGATTTGGAGATGGAAGATGTAGACCGTGTACGCAATGTGGACGGTGTGGCGCTTGCCACGCCTTCCATTGCCTTATGGGGACAAGTGGCTGTCTACGGAGACAACAAGTACGACTGTAGTGTGAAAGGCTTGTATCCCGAATATGAACAGATAGAACATCAAGAGATGACCTATGGACGTTTCATCAATGATGTCGACATTAAAGAGTCGCGTAAAGTGTGTGTAATCGGCAAACGTGTTTATGAAAGCCTCTTCAAACCCGGTGAAGACCCCTGCGGCAAATATGTCCGGGTAAATGGTATCTATTACCGGGTTATCGGAATGTGTTCATCCGAAGGCAATGTCAATATACAAGGGCAGGCCTCTGAAGCCATTACATTGCCTTTTTCCACCATGCAACAGACCTACAACCTCGGAAAGAAACTGCATGTAGTATGTTTCATCATGAAACCGGGAGTAAAAGTGAAAGACGTGCAGCCCGAAGTGGAACGTCTTGTAAAAGCGGCGCACTACATTGCTCCCGATGACAAACAAGCCGTCATGCTTCTGAATGCGGAAGCTATGTTCTCCATGATGGACAACCTGATGATTGGAGTGCGCTTTCTAATCTGGATGGTAGGTTTGGGGACGCTGTTTGCCGGAGCTATCGGCGTATCGAATATCATGATGGTAACCGTCAAGGAGCGCACAACGGAAATAGGCATACGCCGTGCCATAGGTGCCCGTCCTAAAGACATTCTGCAACAAATTCTTTCGGAAAGCATGGTGCTGACCACTATAGCGGGTATGGCAGGTATTTCTTTTGCCGTATTTGTACTGCAAATACTTGAAAAGGCCGCCAATGACCCTGGAGTTATCAAAACCCACTACCAGGTTTCATTCGGACTGGCTATCGGAACCTGCATCCTCCTCATCGCATTAGGAGTGCTTGCCGGACTGGCACCTGCCTATCGCGCCATGGCAATCAAGCCAATTGAAGCCATCAGGGATGAATAAACTTATAGAGAGACCACTAACCGTAAGCCATGAAATAATGGCTATATCAATCGTAAATAATTAAATCGTAAATATAAGATGAAAACAAAGAAGTTTCTGAAAATCGCATTATTGGTAGTAATTGCTGCCTTATTCATTTGGACATTCGTTTTTCTGTACCAGAAGTCCCAACCTAAAGTAACAGTATACGAAACGATAGTTCCGGAAGTGACAGACCTTGAAAAGACTACCGTAGCCACCGGCAAAGTGGAACCGAGAGATGAAGTCCTTATCAAGCCGCAGATTTCCGGTATCATTGCCGAAGTATACAAGGAAGCAGGACAAAGTGTGAAGCAAGGGGAAGTGCTTGCCAAAGTAAAGGTGATACCCGAACTGGGACAATTGAACTCTGCCGAAAGCCGCGTACGATTGGCGGAAATCAACGCTGCCCAAGCCGAAACGGATTTCGCCCGTACCCAGAAACTGTACAACGACAAGCTTATCAGCGCTGAAGAGTACGAAAAAGGGGAAGTAAGCGTGAAGCAGGCACGCGAGGAACTGCAGACAGCAAAAGATAACCTGGAAATTGTAAAGGAAGGCATCACCAAGAACAGCGCCTCTTTCAGTAGTACCCTGATCCGTTCCACCATTACCGGTCTGATTCTGGATGTACCCATCAAAGTCGGTAACTCGGTTATCATGAGTAACACTTTCAATGACGGAACCACCATCGCTACCGTTGCCAACATGAACGATTTGATTTTCCGCGGCAACATTGACGAAACGGAAGTGGGCCGTGTGCACGAAGGCATGCCGGTGAAACTGACCATCGGTGCCCTGCAGAATCTTTCGTTCGACGCCACGCTGGAATACATATCCCCGAAAGGTGTGGAAGAAAACGGTGCCAACCAGTTTGAAATCAAAGCTGCCATTGCCGCACCGGACAGCGTACAGATACGTTCCGGCTATTCTGCCAACGCAGAAATCGTATTGGACCGTGCCCAGAAAACGCTTGCCGTACCGGAAAGTACCATTGAATTCAATGGTGACAGCACCTTTGTATACGTAATGACGGACAGCGTACCGGTACAGAAGTTCGAACGCCGCCCCATCCAGGTCGGCATGAGTGACGGCATAAAGATTGCCATCAAAAGCGGTATCAGTGCCCAGGATAAGATTCGCGGTGCAGAGAAAAAGGATTAACAAACGGAATAGCTTAAAAAGATATACGATATGAATAAAAAGATATTCTTATACCTCGCAATATTCGGCAGTATCTCAGTGCAGGCGCAGGAACGATGGTCTTTACGCCAATGCATAGACTATGCCATCGAGCATAACATCAGTATCCGCCAGACAGCCAACGTTGCCGAACAGAGTGCTGTCGAAGTAAATACAGCCAAATGGGCACGACTGCCGAACCTGAATGCCAGTGCCGGCCAGAGCTGGAACTGGGGACGTACGCAAACAGCCATCAAAAATGAGGATACGGGAGACTATTCCACTGTATACGTCAACACCAGCAGCCACGGCACTAATATGTCTGTCAATACCAGCATACCTATCTTTACCGGTCTGGAAATTCCCCACCAGTATGCATTGGCCAAACTAAACCTCAAAGCTGCCATTGCCGACCTGGACAAAGCCAAGGAAGACATTGCCATCAATATAGCTTCGGCCTACCTTCAGGTGCTGTTCAATGAAGAGCTCCACCAGGTGGCGTTGGGACAAGTGCAATTGAGCAAAGAGCAATATGTCCGCATCAGCCGGCTTGCCGACTTGGGAAAAGCCTCTCCGGCAGAACTGGCAGAAGCCAAAGCACGTGTGGCACAAGACGAGATGAATGTAGTGCAGACAAACAACAACTATAAGTTAGCCCTGCTCGACCTTAGCCAGCTTATCGAACTGGAAACACCAGAAGGGTTCAATCTGGAATCTCCGGCAGTCAATCTGAATCTGGTTCCTCTCACTCCTCCAGATGAAATATTCCAAACAGCTATGGTAAGTAAAGCCTCCATCCAGGCTGCACAGTTCCGTCTGGAGGGTAGCAAGCACAGCATCCGCATCGCCCAGAGCAACTACTACCCGCAACTGAGCCTGAACGGTAGTCTCGGTACGAATTACTATTCTACCATCGACCGTACTTTCAGCCAGCAGATGAACGATAACTTCAACAAATATGTAGGATTCAACCTCAGCGTACCTATTTTCAACCGTCTCTCTACCCGTAACCGGGTACGCACGGCACGCCTGCAACGTGAAAACTATGCCTTGCAATTGGATAATGCCAAGAAGACACTTTATAAGGAAATCCAACAAGCATGGTACAACGCCGCTGCTGCCGAAAGCAAATATACCAGTAGCCATACAGCCACCGTTGCCAGCGAAGAGTCTTTCAAGCTGATGAGCGAAAAGTATGAGAACGGAAAAGCAAATGCCGTAGAATACAATGAAGCAAAACAGAACCTTATGAAATCCCAATCAGACGAATTGCAAGCCAAGTATGACTATCTGTTCCGTACCAAGATTCTGGATTTCTATAAGGGAGAACCGATTGAATAAAAAAAGAAGTATAATTTTAGTTGTTGTGTTTGATTCTCCCCTCTCCCTGCCTCCAGGCTGACAAGAGGGGAGTTTTTTGTTCTTCTATCTCCTTTCCGAAGAGCGGGAAGAGCTACTGCCGGTAGAACTGCGGGTAGTGCTTGAAGAGCTGCTGCGACGGCTTTCGGAACTCCGTACGCCGGAAGCATTTCTTCTTTCCTTGCTTGCCGTCTTTACCCTGCTACGGCTGGGGCTCTTATCATTATTTTTAGTTCTTGTGGTTTCTATTTTCTCTTTACTCGACTTTCTGCCACTATCCACACTACTACGTCGCGTACTGCTGTTACGTGTACCTGTGCTAATGCGATTATTACTACCGTTGCTACGTCGCGTGGTATATACATCATCCCTGCCTGCCGGACGCTTATGCGAATTAGGGCGGATGTTCACCGAACCGAAATCTGAACGGCGGCTGGTGTGGTACGACTTATCATTCCGAATACTCCACGAACCGGTATAGTGCGGATGATGGTAACGACCGCGATAATAGCTGTTGTGATAGTGCGTACGATAATGCCCACCGCAATATGTACGGTAATGATACGGCCGCGGGAAATAGAAATGATTATGGTTGGTGTAAGTGATGTAAACCCTAAAAGACCAACGACCACCACTTACATAAACCGGACGGTAAAAATAGGCGGCCTGCATGAAACGGCCGTACTGCCGGTTATTCAGCACCCATCGAAGGTCGTCATTGCGCACATCCAGATAATCGTAATAGCGATTCAATGCCCATTCCTCCCCCCGAAGAACGTCATCCATCAGATAACGTATACCGGAAATGAAATCATAGTTTATTTCGTACACGTCATTATACTGTTCTGTACTCAGGTTCAATTCATAGGCCATCTTGTCCGTAAGAAAACGGGTCTCTTTACGCACTTTGCTGTTGCTCATTGCCGCACTACAAACAGCTGTACTCATCATAGCGGCAAGAAATATAAATATAATCCGTTTCATAATCCCTCCTTTTTTTAGTTATTCTTCTCATGATATTGTTTGATGAAGGCATTTATCTCGTTCTTGTCCGACGAGAAGGTCAGCTTGTCTATCGCATAATAGAAATTCGGTTTATCGGCTATTTTAGGATAAATCTTCTTCATCAACTGTTTCTTTTCACTGTCGAAACGATAAAAATCCATCAGACGGATACACTGGTCAGTAGTGAACCAAGAGGTCAGCAAGGCATGGTCGAGCACTTCCTTACGGTCTGAATCGAAACTCTGTTTTTCCATCAGCCCCATAAACTGTTCGAAGGCAGATGGTGACATCACCGGTTCATGCAGCTCGCCTCCTAACGGTCTGTCACCGGGTCTGCCAGGCTTGTGATGATTAGAAGTACCCCAGTTTCCACCAGGTCTTTTGTCCTCTGGAATGAAAATATCTTCCACTTCATTGATGGAGCAATGCACACGTTCATCATATAGGAGTTTTCCTCTTCGGGAATTCTCCCCACGGGATGGCGCTTCATAAACCTCTACCCGACAACTACCACGCAGATTGGCTACAAAACAACTGAAAGTAGGCAGGCAAACCTGCTGTCCGTCGACCAGTACCACCACTCTACGATATGGACTTTCTATACGGATTCCGTCTATGGGCGCCGCTTTTATTGCGGGAAACGCTACCAGAACTAGACAAACACTTAATATCAAATGACGTATCATGACTTTTCTTTTTTTATTGTACGACAAAAATAGGGAGAGGAAATTCCCCTCCCTAATGATTGTCTCTATTTACAAGTAGGGAAATTCCTAATGACTGGGACTAATTCCTAATCCTGATTCCATCTTCCTCCAATACAACCAGATGTTTTTTGTACAAATCTCCCACAGCCTTTTTGAAGGTTTTCTTGCTGACACCGAAAGTTGCATAGATTTCTTCTGCCGGACTCTTGTCATTCAAAGCTATCCGTCCGCCCTGTTCACGGATATAGTCCAGCAACGTAGCTGAGAAATCTTCTACTTTAGCCTGCCCCGGTTTTTGAAGCAGCAGGTCTATCTTGCCGTCTTCACGTACCTGCTTCACATAGGCTTTCATCCTCATGCCCGTGTGCAGTGGCTGAAATATCTCGCTCTCATATAGCAAGCCGCTATATTCATCGTTGATGATCGCCTTGAATCCCAAATCCGTCTTCTGCCAAATCAGGATATCCACCTCCTGCCCCGACTCATAGGCGGCCTTCTCTTTGGAAAGATAACGGTCTACCTTGGCCGATGCCACGATACGATAGCTTTCATCATCCAAATGGGCATGAACCACATACTTCTTTCCCACCTGCATCTTCATTTTCTGTTCGCGGAAGGGGACGAAAAGATCCTTCATCAATCCCCAGTTAAGGAAAGCACCATACTGGTTTATCCACGCCACCTCCAAGCAGGCAAACTGCCCGACCTGCACTAACGGTGTCAGAGTAGTGGCTACCAGACGTTCTTCGTTATCAAGATATATAAAAACGTTCAGTTTGTCTCCCACCTTACAGTCTTGGGGGACATAACGCGACGGAAGCAGAATTTCACCTTCTTCGCCACCGTCCAGATACATGCCGAAGGCTACCTCCTTCACCACTTCCAGCGTATTGTACTTTCCTAACTCAATGCTCATAGTTTCTTACTTATCTTCATTTTCCCAACAAAGATAAGTAATTTAGGTACAATACAGCAGTTCGGAAAGAAGAAATAACTTTTTGCTCTAAAAGATAACTTTTTTCTATGAACAACTCTCTTCAAAAAGGGTTATCTTTGTATCGTGACAATCAGCAAGAAAAGATATTACTCACCTTTAAATAAAAAAGATTATGGAATTTCTGACAAATGACAAATTGACAATCGTCGGCGCAGCCGGCATGATCGGTTCAAACATGGCACAGACTGCAATCATGATGCATCTCACTCCCAACCTATGTCTGTACGACCCTTATGCTCCCGGACTGGAAGGTGTGGCCGAAGAGCTGTTCCACTGCGGATTCGAAGGAATGAACATCACATTTACCTCCGATATCAAAGAAGCGCTGACCGGTGCCAAGTATGTGGTATCATCAGGCGGTGCCGCCCGCAAGGCCGGCATGACCCGCGAAGACCTTTTGAAAGGCAATGCCGCTATTGCCGAAGAATTCGGTAAGAATGTAAAAGCCTACTGTCCGGATGTGAAGCACGTGGTTGTCATTTTCAACCCTGCCGACATCACCGGTCTGATTACCCTATTGTATTCCGGCCTGAAACCTTCACAAGTGACCACACTGGCTGCCCTCGACAGCACCCGCCTGCGCAGTGAACTTTCCAAGCACTTCGGCATTGCCCCCGACAAAATCGAAAATTGCCGTACCTACGGCGGTCATGGTGAACAGATGGCTGTATATGCCTCTACCGCCAAGGTGGACGGTAAACCGTTACTTGATATCATCGGTACCCCCGCCTTGACTAAAGAACAGTGGATCGAAATCCAGACTAAGGTAACCAAAGGCGGTGCCAACATCATCGCCCTCCGTGGACGTTCTTCCTTCCAGAGCCCGGCATACGTCTCCATCGAAATGATAGCTGCAGCTATGGGTGGCAAACCGTTCCGCTGGCCTGCCGGTACATATGTACACAGCCACGGCTTCGACCACATCATGATGGCAATGGAAACTGAAATTACCAAAGACGGTGTACACTATAAGGAACTGAACGGCACGCCCGAAGAAGAAGCCAAACTGAAAGAAAGCTATGCCCATCTCTGCACACTTCGTGACGAGGTGATAGAAATGGGTGTACTGCCTGCCATCAAAGACTGGCACAGCATCAATCCGAATATCGACTGATGTCTTCGATAGCAAATGATTTTTAGAAGTAAGGTGCCTCGCTCCATAGAGCAAGAGGCACCTTTTTTAGATATTTTTCCTCAAAAAGCCTTGCGGTATAAAAAAAACTCTTTATCTTTGCACCCGCAAACGAAAAAGGTGCCATAGCTCAGTTGGTAGAGCAAAGGACTGAAAATCCTTGTGTCCCCGGTTCGATTCCTGGTGGCACCACTTTTCAAAAGCAATCGGAATGTAGCGCAGTTGGTAGCGCACTACGTTCGGGACGTAGGGGTCGGGCGTTCGAGTCGCCTCATTCCGACAGAAAAGACTTAACTTTTAGAAGTTAAGTCTTTTTTTGTTTTATACCTCCTCTCCTCCGGTTTCCCGACCATAAGAGCGATACTCCAATGGAGTGAACCCCGTACGTTTCTTAAACGAGGAGAAGAAATGCTCGGTAGACTTATAGTCGAGCATAAAAGAGATTTCTTTCACCGATAAAGAAGTACCCACCAGCAATTGCTTAGCCTTACGCAACTTTAGCTCTTGGAAATATTTTGCAGGAGCATAGCCGGTATAATCCTTAAATACTTTGCGAAACCAAGAATAACTGATATTCAACTTCATTGCCAGTTCTTCCGGGTCAACATCCTTGAATACATTCTCGTTCATGATGATTTTAGCCTGCTCTATTTTCTGATCGACATCACCCACTTCGAAAATCTTGTTTTTAGAGATGGACAATATCATCCCTATCATATGTAGCACAATTCCGGCAAGATATTGCTGGGAAGAAATCTTATCAGCTTCCGCAATTTCCAAAGCGCGAGAGAAAAGTGAAACGAGCTCTTCATTCAACCCCACCTCCAACACTTGATTCTCTTTCGATAGAAAACCACCTTTCACCATATCATCAATCACAGCTCCCTCGAAACCAATATAATATTCATTCCAACCCGTCTGCACATAAGGATAATATGTATGCCACTGACCAGGAAACAGCACCATCAGTCGTCCTTTGCACACTTGCTTCTCTGGCGTGGTCTCCGAGGAGAACACCCCCCTCCCTTTAGTGATATAGACCAACTGGTACTCGCGTAGAATCCGTCCTTTCTGCGCATTGAAAAAATAACCGGTAGGATGATCTTTCAACGGATAAGGAGAATTAGGCTGGATAGACTGAAAGCCCACAGTATTTACCCAAAGACCATATTTTTGGTCCATGTCATTTACAATAAGGTACTTAAACTCTACTCCTAAATCATTATAATTTTTAGTCATAACACGTGCCTTCCATAATAGCTCCGGAACAAAAATAGAGATTATTTATGAAAAATCCCGTCCGCAGCGAATATTATTCATCACGGACGGGAATAGACATGTAACCTAAAATAGCGCTTGCCTTAAAAAGCTTTATGATACAGAGCTTCTATATCTTCCACAGATGTAGGTCTCGGATTGCCACCGGTGCAGACATCATTGAAAGCATCGATAGCCAATTGATGCAAATCCTCTTCCCTAACATTGATTTCACGCAACCGCTGTGGAATGCCAATACTTAAAGACAATTTCCGGACAGCAGCAATAGCAGCACATATACCTTCTTCCACGCTCATACCTTCCGTATTGACTCCCATCGCCTTCGCAATATGGACATATTTAGGAGCAGCCGGGGACGCTGCATTATACTCCATTACGTAAGGAAGAAGCAATGCGTTGGCCACCCCATGCGGAGTGTCATAATGGGCACCCAAAGGATGGGCCATGGAATGAACGATGCCCAGACCGACATTGCTGAACCCCATACCGGCAATGTATTGCGCTTGAGACATGGCCTCGCGGGCAACCGGATCGCTGCCATTGTCTACGGCAGCTTTCAAATGGACAGCAATCATTTCAATGGCTTTCAGTTCGAACATATCCGACATAGCCCATGCACCCGGCGTTATATAGCTTTCTATGGCATGAGTCAGTGCATCCATACCGGTTGCAGCAGTCAATCCTTTCGGCATGGAATACATCAGCTCCGGGTCAACAATAGCTACTGCCGGAATATCATTAGGGTCTACACAAACCATCTTTTTTTTGACCTCTTCGTCAATGATAACATAATTGATGGTCACCTCAGCAGCAGTTCCCGCCGTAGTAGGTAAAGCAAAAGTAGGGACAGCCTTTTGACGAGTATCCGCCACACCTTCCAGAGACTTCACATCTGCAAAATCCGGATTATTCACAACAATACCAATACCTTTTGCCGTATCAATGGAAGAGCCGCCACCCAAAGCCACGATAAAATCGGCACCGGATGCCTTGAAAGCAGCCACACCATTCTGTACATTGGTAATGGTAGGATTGGCCTTCACATCACTGAAGAGCTCATAAGGTATACTGTTCTTCTCGAAAACTTCAATCACTTTATCAGCCACCTTGAAACGGATCAAATCTCTGTCCGTTACAAAGAAAGCCTTTTTGAAACCTCTGCGGGCAGCCTCCACGGCAATCGTTTCGCGACAGCCGGCACCGAAATAAGAGGTCTCATTCAATATCATTCTATACATAATTACACACTATCTGTTAAAACAATTATTTGGGCAAATTAAACGCTACGGACATTTCCTTCATTTGAAGCTGGCTCATACCATCCGGTTCAAAACCCATATTTTTGGCAGCGATATAAATAAGGGCGGATTTATTGAGTACATCCACCTGGTCGAAAGCAGCCATCACATCCACATCCACAGCAAACACACCATGTTTCTCCCACATCACTACATCATAGTCATCCAGTTCGCGGATGGTAGCCTCAGCCAATTCTACCGAACTGGGAAGTTGATAAGGGATGATGCCCAAACCGCGGGGACAGAAAGCCTTTGTTTCCGGTATCATACTCCAAAGCAGGTTCGAAGCTACATCTTTTTCCAGAAACTTCTTGTTGTGAGTCATGGCTACCAGCTCAATAGGATGCGTATGCACCGAAGCTTTATAGGGAGAACCTTTCGCTATCAGATTGTTGTGTACACTAAGATGGGAAGGAAGTTCCGATGTAGGCTGTACAGACTGGTCGGCTATAATGACATAGCTGGCACAGTCATCCAAAATGCGGATGACCGAACCGTTCTCCATCGGCCAACGGGCCAAATCGCGCATACGCTTGTTGGTGCCTTTGCAATAAAAATAGCAGTCTTTCAAATAAGGTAAAGTAGCACCGATTGATTTCACCTCACTAATGGCGGACATAGCCTTGATTTCATCGTCTACAAACTCAGTGATGTTGACCGTAATATTGCCCCCATTACGTTCTGCCCAACCTTTCTGCCAGAGATAACCAGCCACCTCAGCCACCTTATTAACTTCCGCAGCCAGCGCCGGACGATTTTCTAGAATTGATTTCATATATGCAGATATATTTTAGTTTTATATTCAAAGATAGGTATTTAAACTTACCCCAGCAACTGTGGCAGGAAAGAAGAAATTATCAAGACTGCCAAGCCTATGACAAGCACTGTAATTGTCTTGGGTGTACACCCTTTCCATTCCTTCAAAAGGATACCCCAAACATTGGAGAACGTTACGTTCAACGACATCAGGATGCACCACGAGAATGTGAGCAATACCGGAGAGGCAGCAAGGAATCCCTTACCCAAGCTAAGACCAAAGAACTGGCTGTACCACAACACACCGGCCAAAGCACAAAACAAGACATTGTTTACATAAAGGGATTTCTTGCCATAATCGCCCCAACTTTTGTTCCTGGAATTTTGATAGAAACAATAGACGGCATTCGTAATGAAACCACCCAGTGTCACCATCAATGTAGCAGGCAGTGTCTTGAATATATCCGCACTTTCAGCAAAACAGAGTTTCTCTCCAAAACCCAATCCTATACTGAAACACGCACTCATAAATCCGGCAAGAAGGGCTACAATAATACCTTTAGTAAAATTGAAATCCTTTACGGCCTTCTTCTTCTCTTCTTCGCTCAGGCTGGCAGACTTCATGCTACCGGCCAGACCGATAATGCCAATACCTACCAACGTGACCACTACACCAACAATAACCGATGTTGTCAAATCTCCTGCCTTACCAGTAAATACCGGAGTCAATATCGTTCCCAATCCGGCACAAGTACCCAAAGCGATAGACTGCCCAAGAGCTACGCCCAAATAGCGCATAGACAAACCAAACGTCAGTCCCCCCACTCCCCATAAAGCTCCGAAGAACATAGTCCAAAGCGTATCCGCAGGATTGTTTGCATAAATCTCGAACAGCGAATTGTCGGCAGGTACTGCCAGCAACGCGCCCAAGAACGGAAAAACCAGCCAAGCGAAAACACCTTGTACAATCCAATACGACTCCCAGCTCCACTCCTTGATGCGGTTAATGGGTACATAGCAACTGGATTGGCAGAATGCTCCGATGGCAATAATCAATAACCCTAATATTATTTCCATTTCTGTCAGTTACAAGGGTTTCCTATCCTCTTTTAGAGGTTACATTAACTTCATACTTCTCTATTTCAGCGATGAACTCCTCACCTACCGGAACATTGTTTTTCAGACAGAACATGTCCCAAACAGCGTTCCAAGGCAAAGCCTTAGCCTCTTCGAGCAGAGCAAGGCGCTGGAAACCTTGACCGGTGGCCTCATATTCGCGAAGCTTTGCCAATGGTTCTAGTAACGCACGCAACATGCATTTCTGCGCCGCACGGGTACCGATTACATAAGCACCGATACGGTTGATGGAAGCATCAAAATAATCAAGACCAATGTGTACACGGTCCAGTGCATCGCAACGGACAATTTCTTGGAAAAGTTCAAGAGTGGGGTCATCCATGATAGTTACATGGTCAGAATCCCAACGTACCGGACGGCTTACGTGGAGCATCAGCTCAGGGACAAAGAGCAACATGGAAGACACCTTGTCTGCAGCACTTTCCGTAGGATGGAAGTGCCCGGTATCAATGGTAATAAGTTTCTGATGCTGTACACTATAGCCCATACAGAATTCATTGGAGCCTACTGTATAACTCTCTAAACCTATGCCAAACACCTTCGATTCAAGGCAGTCCTTCATATGCTTGTATTCCGTAGCAAAAATACGGTCGAGAGAATCTTTGAAAAGCACACGATACTTCATACGGTTTACAGTGATATCCTTGCTACCATCATGCACCCAAAGATTCATGATGCAGGGATCTCCCTGGCGGCGCCCCATTTCTTCGGCAATGGCACGACAACGTTTAGTATGTTCGACCCAAAAGTCACGGATACCTTGGTCCGGATGAGCCAGAGAAAGATTACCGCTCTTCGGATGAGAGAAAGAAGTGGAATTAAAATCCAATTTTATACCATTCTCGGCTGCCCATTGCATCCAGCTTTCGAAATGTTTCACCTCTACCTGATCGCGATCTACGAAGGTACCGCCAAAGTCACCGTAAATCTCATGCAAATTCAAACGGTGCTTACCGGGGATATAAGAAGCAGCTTTCAAAATATCGGAACGCAGTTCTTCCATATTACGGGCTTTACCGGGATAGTTTCCTGTTGTCTGGATACCACCGGTCAATGAGCCGGCAGATTCGAATCCCTGAACATCATCGGCCTGCCAACAATGCATGGAGATAGACACTTTCTGAAGTTGCTCCATTACTTTTTCTACATCCAATCCGAGAGCTGCGTAACGCTCTTTAGCAATTTCATACGCTTTGTTTATCAATTCTTCTTTCATGATACGTGATTTGATTATGAGTTATAAGTTATTGGTAATCATTATCCATTATAATTAGTCATCGTCAATTGCTTGAAGTGCAGGTAAGCGGTATTCCAATCCTCCATATCCTGCGGATAGAAAGTCTTTAATGGTATGGAACGGTTGATGAGCTGTCTCATGGAAGCAATGTTTCTAGCTGCTCCGGCAGCCAATGCCTGAACCATAACGTTACCGATAGCAGTAGCTTCGGAAGGTCCGGCAATCACGGGAATACCGACAGCATTGGCTGTCCACTGGTTAAGCAGTTCGTTACGGCTACCGCCACCGATAACATGTAAAGCCTCCACCGGACGTGGTGAAAGATTTCGCAGGCTATCCAGCACCTGACGGTATCTCAAAGCAAGACTCTCAAAGATACAGCGTACTATCTGTCCATGTGTCATGGGAATAGGCTGACGATAATCGGAACAATAGGTCTTGATGGCTTGCTCCATATTCGCCGGATTGGTAAACAAAGCATCATCCGGATTAATTAGACTACGGAATGGTTCACAAGTACCAGCCTCAACGATGAGTTCGGAATAAGGGATTTCCCCCCATTCGGTACGGCAACGTTCAAGCAGCCACATACCACAAATATTTTTTAACAAACGAATGGTTCCTTCCACACCGCCTTCATTCGTAAAATTCAAGGATTCTGTTTCAGCAGTAATGACTGGAGCATCCGTCTCCACTCCCATCAGAGACCAAGTACCACTACTTAGATAAGCAAAATTACGGTCCATGGCAGGTACGGCAGCAACAGCAGAAGCCGTATCATGCCCGGCAACAGCTATCACGGGGACAGCGCCAAGTCCGGTTATTCGTTGTACTTCCTCCGTCAAGCCCCCTATTTTTTCACCAGAATAGACAAAACGCCCGAAATGAGCTTGTGTCAGTCCAATCTCCAGCAGCAAGGCATCCTCCAGCCTGCGGGTATTGGCATTTACCAACTGTGCCGTACTGGCAATAGTATACTCCGTTACCATCTGACCGGTCAACATATAGCTCAAAGCATCAGGCATAAACAGCAATTTATCTGCAGCTGCCAATGCACTGTCATGATTACGGCGTAATGTATCAAGTTGGAACAAGGAGTTGAAATTCATCACCTGAATCCCCGTCCATCCATACACATGGCTACGAGGTATACGTGTGAAGAACGCTTCCGGAGCACCCACCGTATGAGGGTCACGATAGGAATACGGCTGGCGAAGAAATCCCCCATCCTTACCTACACAGACAAAATCTACTCCCCAAGTGTCGATACCGATGGAAGTTATTTCTACACCTTTACGGGCGGCAATCCTTAGCCCTTCAATAATATGACGGTAAAGTTCATAAATATCCCAGTAAAAATGTCTGCCAGCTTCAATCAGATGATTTGGGAAACGGTTTACTTCTTCCATTTCCAAACCATTCGAAGTAAAAGTTCCCAGAATTGTGCGACCACTGGTAGCCCCCAAGTCGACCGCAAAAAAGCATTGTTTCATGGTAATTAGTTTTAGTTGCTATTCAACGATACAAAAATAGGAGATTATCCCCCTACTTTTTGTACAGTTTTTGATTGAAAGGGTGTCAGATTTGGCAATTGCATATCTATTCCATATTATTAACATTTACCAAAGACATACAGAAACAATCTCCAACAACGTAAAAGAACAGACAAACAAGGCTGCAACAAAGAGAACAAAAACAATATATACAGTACACCCGATGTATAAAAAGAATAAAAAAACTCTCTTTTTTGCATATTCTTTCCGAAATAATCCCTAATTTTGCGCCACCCTTAGAATAATTATACAGAAAATGAAGAAAAAAGCCAATCGGTTAGACGCCATCAAGATGATTATCTCAAGCAAAGACGTCAGTTCTCAGGAAGAACTGTTGCAAGCTTTGAGCAAGGAAGGCTTTGAACTGACACAAGCCACCTTGTCACGCGACTTGAAACAGCTGAAAGTAGCGAAAGCAGCGAACATGAACGGTAAATACGTATATGTGCTGCCCAACAACATCATGTATAAACGTTCGAACGACCAGAGTGCAAGTGAGATGTTGATGACAAGCGGATTCGTTTCACTTCAATTTTCGGGCAATATTGCCGTCATCCGTACCCGGCCCGGATATGCCAGCAGCATGGCCTACGACATCGACAACCGGGAGTGTCCCGCCATTCTGGGTACCATTGCCGGAGATGACACCATCATGCTGGTGGTGCACGAAGCGGCGTCACATGACGAGGTACGCAGCTTCCTATCGCAAATCATCCCGAACATTAAATGATAGATAACAACAAAAAACAAGAAATTAAATAAGAAATGGATTCGAAACAAATTGATGTGATGGTGGCTGACGCCTCACATGAAGTTTACGTGGACAAGATTTTGGATACCATCCGGGAAGCTGCCAAGGTACGCGGAACGGGCATCGCAGAACGCACACACGAATACGTAGCTACTAAGATGAAAGAAGGAAAGGCCATCATAGCCTTGTGTGGAGACGATTTTGCCGGTTTCACCTACATAGAGAGCTGGGGCAACAAGCAATATGTAGCAACCTCCGGTCTGATAGTACACCCCAAATACCGGGGACTGGGACTGGCAAAACGTATCAAGACCGCCTCTTTCCGCCTGGCACGCCTACGTTGGCCCAATGCCAAAGTTTTCAGTCTCACCAGTGGAGCTGCCGTCATGAAAATGAATACCGAGCTAGGATATGTGCCCGTCACCTTCAACGAACTAACCGATGACGAATCCTTCTGGAAAGGTTGCGAAGGCTGTATCAACCATGATATATTGGTAGCCAAGAACCGTAAATTCTGCATCTGCACAGCAATGCTTTACGACCCGAAGCTGCACGAAGAAGATAAAATATAAAAATATAAGGATATGGAAAAGAAGAAAAAAGTGGTAGTCGCATTCAGCGGCGGTTTGGATACCTCATTCACGGTCATGTATCTTGCCAAAGAAAAAGGATACGAAGTATATGCAGCTTGTGCCAATACTGGCGGTTTCAGCCCCGAACAGTTGAAGACTAACGAGGAGAATGCCTACAAGCTGGGTGCCAAAGAATACGTCACCATTGACGTGACGCAAGAGTACTACGAAAAAAGCCTAAGATACATGGTATTCGGAAACGTACTGCGTAACGGTACCTACCCCATCTCCGTAAGTTCCGAACGTATCTTCCAGGCACTGGCCATTGCACGCTATGCCAACGAAATCGGCGCCGATGCCATCGCTCATGGTTCTACGGGTGCGGGTAACGACCAGATTCGCTTCGACATGACTTTCCTCGTCATGGCTCCGGGCGTGGAAATCATTACGCTGACACGCGACATGGCACTGAGCCGTCAGGAAGAGATTGACTACCTGAACCAACACGGTTTTGCCGCCGACTTCACCAAACTGAAATACTCCTATAACGTGGGTCTGTGGGGCACCTCCATCTGTGGTGGTGAGATTCTGGATTCTGCACAAGGATTGCCCGAAAGCGCCTACCTGAAACACTGCACCAAAGAGGGCAGCGAGCAGTTGCGCCTCACTTTTGAGAAGGGGGAACTAAAAGCCGTGAACGACGAGACATTCGACGATCCCATCAAAGCCATCCAGAAAGTGGAAGAGATCGGTGCAGCATACGGCATCGGCCGCGACATGCACGTAGGCGACACGATTATCGGTATCAAAGGCCGTGTAGGCTTCGAAGCTGCCGCACCCATGCTGATTATCGGCGCACACAAGTTCCTGGAGAAATATACCTTGAGCAAATGGCAGCAATACTGGAAGGACCAGGTAGCCAACTGGTACGGCATGTTCCTGCACGAAAGCCAATATCTGGAACCGGTAATGCGCGACATCGAAGCCATGCTGGAATCCTCGCAACGCAACGTAAACGGTACGGCTATCCTCGAGCTTCACCCACTCTGCTTCTCTACCGTAGGTGTAGAAAGCAAGGACGACCTTGTGAAAAACAAGTTCGGCGAATACGGCGAAATGCAGAAAGGCTGGACGGCAGAAGATGCCAAGGGATTCATCAAAGTAACCTCCACGGCACTGCGTGCATATTATTCAAATCACAAAGACGAGAAAATCTAAATGACGGACAAGAAACGGAAACTGACACGTCCCCGAACCGGAAGAATACTTTCCGGTGTATGTGCAGGACTGGCAATTTTTTTCGGACTTGACGTATCTTTAGTACGCATCGTTTATACGTTCGCTACCGTCTTTACTGCTTTTGCAGGTGTAATTATATACATTATATTATTGATTATCATACCAGAAGAATCCAATAGATATTATAGAAATGATTAAAGTAGGAATCATCGGCGGAGCCGGATACACGGCAGGCGAACTGATACGTTTACTGCTCAACCATCCGGAAGCGGAAATCGTATTCATAAACAGTTCAAGCAACGCCGGCAACAAAATTACTGATGTACACGAAGGACTGTACGGTGAAACAGATTTGGTATTTACCGACCAGCTTCCGTTGGAAGAAATCGACGTGCTGTTTTTCTGTACGGCACATGGCGACACGAGAAAATTCCTCGAAAGCCACAACGTGCCCGAGGAGTTGAGAATCATCGACCTCTCCATGGACTACCGCATAGCCTCTCCTGACCACGACTTCATTTACGGCTTGCCGGAACTGAACCGCCGCGCCACCTGCAAGGCAAAGCATGTAGCCAATCCGGGCTGCTTTGCCACCTGCATACAATTGGGGCTGCTGCCGCTCGCCAAGCACCTGATGCTGAATGATGACATCATGGTGAATGCCATCACCGGAAGTACGGGTGCCGGAGTGAAACCGGGTGCCACGAGCCACTTCAGCTGGCGCAACAACAACATGAGTGTTTACAAAGCTTTCGAGCACCAGCACGTGCCCGAAATCAAGCAATCACTCCGCCAGCTGCAAAACAGTTTCGATGCAGAAATAGATTTTATCCCCTACCGGGGTGACTTCCCGCGCGGTATCTTCACTACCATCGTAGTAAAGACCAAAGTGGCTCTGGAAGAAATCATCCGTATGTACGAAGAATACTACGCCAAAGATTCCTTTACATTTGTCGTGGAAAAGAACATTGACCTGAAACAAGTGGTGAATACCAATAAATGCCTCATCCACCTGGAGAAGCACGGTGACAAGCTGCTTATCATTTCCTGCATCGACAACCTCCTGAAAGGTGCCAGCGGACAAGCAGTCCACAACATGAATTTAATGTTTAACCTGGAAGAGACCGTAGGATTACGGTTGAAACCTTCTGCATTCTAAAAAAAATGAATTTATTCGACGTATACCCTCTCTTTGACATCAACATCGTCAAAGGAAAAGGCTGCCATGTATGGGACGAGAACGGTACCGAATACCTCGACCTCTACGGTGGCCATGCAGTCATCTCAATCGGACATGCACATCCACATTATGTAGAGATGGTGAGTAACCAAGTTGCTACGTTAGGATTCTACTCAAACTCAGTAATTAACAAGCTGCAACAGCAAGTGGCAGAACGCTTGGGAAAAGTCTGTGGCTATGACGACTACTCATTCTTCCTCATCAACAGCGGTGCCGAAGCCAATGAAAACGCCTTGAAACTCGCCTCCTTCTACAATGGCCGTACCCGTGTGATATCCTTCTCAAAAGCATTCCACGGACGTACCTCACTGGCGGTGGAAGTAACGAACAATCCTAAAATCATCGCTCCCATCAACAACTGCGGGCACGTCACCTACCTCCCGTTGAACGACATCGAAGCCATGAAGGCCGAATTGTCCAAAGGAGATGTCTGCGCAGTGATTATCGAAGGCATACAAGGTGTAGGCGGCATCCAACTGCCGACAGACGAATTCATGCAGGCTCTCCGCCAGACTTGTACGGAACACAACACGGTCTTGATTCTCGATGAAATCCAAAGCGGCTACGGACGCAGCGGCAAGTTCTTCGCCCATCAGTACAACGGCATCAAAGCCGACATCATCACCGTGGCAAAAGGCATCGGCAATGGTTTCCCGATGGCAGGCGTACTCATCAGCCCAATGTTTACACCAGTATACGGGCAACTTGGAACCACTTTCGGTGGAAACCACCTAGCTTGCAGTGCCGCCCTTGCCGTGCTGGATGTGATAGAGCAGGAAAACCTGATAGAGAATGCAGCCCAAGTCGGCAACTTCCTGATAACGGAACTAAAGAAATTCCCTCAAATCAAGGACGTTCGCGGACGCGGACTCATGATAGGGCTGGAATTTGAAGAACCCATCAAGGAACTGCGCCTAAGACTACTGAAAGAGCAGCATGTATTCACCGGTGTAAGCGGTACGAATGTACTTCGCCTGCTGCCGCCTCTGTGCCTCGGCATGGATGAAGCAAAGGAATTCTTGGAACGCTTCAAGAAAGTACTTTAATATTTGACACAAATAATCAGCCAGCAAAAGAAACGACCGAAAAGCAGAATACCTTTCTCTCTCGGTCGTTTTTTGTAGAAAATTTATCTACCTTTGCCAGCAAAACAACTCTTTTAACAACAAAAAGATATGAAAGCAGCAATTATCGGTGCAGGAAATATGGGGGGAGCCATTGCCCGAGGGCTGGCAAAAGGAACAATCATCCCTGCCGGTAACATCATTGTCTCCAACCCCACCCAGGGCAAGCTGGACAAGCTGAAGGCAGAATTCCCCGCATTGCAAGTGACCAATGACAACCAGGAAGCGGCAGCCGGTGCAGATATGATAATCTTTGCCGTGAAGCCATGGCTGATGGAGCCAGTGATAAAGGAACTGGAACTAAAAGGCACAGAGATTCTTATATCCGTTGCAGCCGGCATTCCTTTTGAAAAGCTGACACACTATGTAGCAGACAAAGAAATGACCATGTTCCGTCTTATTCCCAATACCGCCATCAGCGAGATGGAAAGCATGACACTCATCGCCAGCCGCAATGCCACCAAGGAGCAGGAGCAACTGATGCTGGACATTTTCAACCAGATGGGACTCGCCATGCTCATTCTCGAAGAAAAGATTGCGGCAACCACTGCCATGACTTCCTGCGGCATCGCCTACGTGCTTAAGTATATCCAGGCAGCCATGCAGGCCGGCGTTGAAATGGGTATCTATCCCAAAGACGGCATGCGCATGGTGGCACAATCCGTGAAAGGGGCAGCCGAGCTGATTCTGAACAACGACACGCACCCCAGTGTTGAGATTGACAAGGTGTGTACCCCCGGAGGAATTACCATCAAGGGAATCAACGAGCTGGAACATGAAGGATTCACCTCCACTGTGATTAAAGCCATCAAAGCGAGTAAATGATATTTAATGTGCTAATGTAACGATGTCCCGATATGCCTATGAGCTACGGTGTAATTAAACATTGTGCAGCCTATTGGCACATTGCCACACTTTAATAACAACCCATTAAAAAATATAATTATGGACGAACAAATCAGACAAATAGCCGAACGCCTGCGCGGACTGCGTGACGTATTGGAACTGACTGCCGACGATATCGCCCGTGACTGCGACATTTCTGCAGAAGAGTACCGCCTGGCCGAAACCGGAGAATTCGACATCTCGGTCAGCATGCTGCAGAAGATAGCACGGCACTACGGCATATCACTGGACGCACTGATGTTTGGGCAAGAGCCCAAAATGAGCTCCTACTTCCTGACACGTGCCGGAAAAGGAACCAGTATAGAACGTACCAAGGCATATAAATACCAATCACTGGCAGCCGGTTTCATCAACCGCACGGCAGACCCGTTCATCGTGACCGTAGAACCGAAACCGGACAGCGAGCCGATACATTACAACAGCCATGCCGGTCAGGAGTTCAACCTCGTACTGGAAGGCCGTATGATGGTCAGCATCGACGGCAAAGACTTAATCTTAAATGAAGGAGACAGTCTGTACTTCAACTCCAAACTGCCGCACGGCATGAAGGCGCTTGACGGAAAGACAGTAAAATTCCTGGCAGTAATCATGTAATAAAGTTATGGTAGAAAGATTTTTATCTCAAACATCCTTCACCTCACAGGAGGACTTCATCAAGAACCTGAAGATAAACGTACCGGAGAATTTCAACTTCGGCTATGACGTAGTGGATGCCTGGGCAGCCGAGCAGCCCGACAAACCCGCACTGTTGTGGACCAATGACCAGGGCGAATGCCGGCAGTTTACCTTTGCCGACATGAAACGGTACACAGACATGACGGCTTCCTATTTCCAAAGCCTCGGCATCGGGCACGGAGACATGGTGATGCTGATACTGAAACGCCGTTATGAATTCTGGTTCAGCATTGTGGCACTGCACAAACTCGGTGCAGTGGTGATTCCCGCCACCCACCTGCTGACGAAGAAAGACATCGTATACCGCTGCAACGCCGCAGACATTAAAATGATAGTCTGTGCCGGCGAAAGCGTCATCACCGACCATATCACGGCAGCTATGCCAGAGTCTCCTTCTGTGAAACGCCTCGTAAGCGTCGGGCCGGAAGCTCCCGAAGGATTCGAAGACTTCCACAAAGGTATCGAGGTCGCCGCTCCTTTCGTGAAACCGGAACATCCGAACACGAACGATGACATCTCCCTGATGTACTTCACCAGCGGTACTACCGGAGAGCCCAAAATGGTGGCCCACGACTTCACCTATCCGTTGGGACATATCGTCACCGGCAGCTTCTGGCACAACCTGAAAGAGAGCAGCCTACACCTCACCATTGCCGACACCGGTTGGGGAAAAGCCGTGTGGGGCAAGCTCTACGGACAATGGATTGCCGGCGCCAACGTATTTGTATACGACCACGAGAAATTCACTCCCGCAGCCATACTGGAGAAGATACAAGATTATCACGTCACGTCGCTTTGTGCACCGCCCACCATCTTCCGATTCCTCATTCACGAAGACCTCACGAAGTACGACCTATCCAGTCTGGAATACTGCACCATCGCCGGAGAAGCATTGAACCCCGCTGTATTCGAGACCTTCAAGAAGTTAACGGGCATCAAGCTGATGGAGGGCTTCGGACAGACCGAAACGACCCTTACCGTTGCCACCATGCCGTGGATGGAACCGAAACCCGGCAGCATGGGATTGCCCAATCCGCAATACGATGTAGACCTGATAGACCACGAAGGACGTTCCGTGGAAGCCGGTGAACAGGGACAGATTGTAATCCGTACCGACAAAGGTAAACCGCTGGGATTGTTCAAGGAATACTACCGTGATGCCAACCGCACCCACGAGGCATGGAACAACGGCATTTACTACACGGGAGATGTAGCCTGGAAGGACGAAGACGGCTACCTCTGGTTCGTGGGCCGCGCCGACGACGTCATCAAAAGTAGCGGCTACCGCATCGGCCCGTTCGAAGTGGAAAGTGCATTGATGACCCACCCAGCCGTAGTAGAATGTGCCATTACCGGTGTGCCCGATGAAATCCGCGGCCAAGTGGTAAAAGCTACGATTGTGTTGGCAAAAGAGTACAAGGCACGCGACGGAGAAGAGCTTGTCAAGGAGTTGCAGAACCATGTGAAGAAAGTGACGGCTCCCTACAAATACCCGCGTGTCATCGAATTTGTTGATGAACTCCCCAAAACCATCAGCGGGAAAATCCGCCGTGTGGAAATCCGGGAGAACGACCAGAAATAATGCTCGCCACCCAGCATCCGAATCATAAGACAGCATCCGGGTGAATGAATAAGGAGGGGGTAAAACCGAAGTCGGCCATTTTATTGACGATTTCAGTTTTACCCCCTCTTTTTACAAATAGTTGTCTCATTGTGAATGTCAAAAGGATAAAAAAACTATATTTGCACGAAATTAAACTTCACTTGGAACATTTATAAACAAGAAAGACCGACACGGCATATGAAAAATAGAATGCAGATATGGAAAATACTGGCTTTCTTAGGAGCGGTACTTTTCTTGTCTGATACAATATACGCCCAACAATGGACATCCGATAGTCATTCGGAATACAAACGGGATACACTCCCTTTCTCACAGCGCTTCATCCACAGATTAGGCGTAGAAGGGCGTGCTGGCTATATTTTTCAGACCAACCCTTTTCTGGAGTACTCCAACCACCAATACAAGGCCATGAAAAATGCCTATGCCGGCCATCTGAAATACTCCTTCCAGCTCCGTCCCCACACCGTTGCCGACCAGGCTTATATAGGAGCCTATCAAGGGATTGGAGTCGGCTATTTCAACTTCGGCAATCCGGAAGAGCTGGGCAACCCGCTGGCGGTCTATCTGTTTCAAGGGGGACGCATCGCCCAATTCAGCCCCCGCATATCCTTGAACTATGAATGGAACTTCGGCGCATCGTTCGGCTGGAAACCCTACGATGAATATGACAACCCGGAGAACCAGATTATCGGCTCGAAAGTGAATGCCTATCTCAATGTGAACCTCTACTTAAAGTGGGCACTCTCCCCCAAGTTCGACTTGATGATAGGAGCTACCGGAAGCCACTTTTCCAACGGAAACACCCAATATCCCAACTCCGGTCTGAACACGGTGGACTGCAAAGTGGGACTGGTATATAACTTTAACCGCAGAGCGGATGAACTCGCCCAATCATGGCAACGCCCTATTGTTCCTCCATTCCCCCGCCACGTCAGCTACGACTTGACTTTGTTCGGCTCCTGGCGAAAGAAAGCAGTGGCCCATGAGGGCAGTAGTGGCCAGGTACCCGCACCCGGCACTTACAACGTGTTCGGTTTCAGCTTTGCACCCATGTACAACTTCGGCTATAAATTCCGCGCCGGTGTGGCGTTGGACGGCGTATACGACCACAGTGCGAACATGAAAGAATCGTACGAGGAAGAGAACGGCTTCTATACTCCGCCCGCCAAGAAGCAGATGGCATTGGGCTTATCCGCCCGCGGAGAATTTGTCATGCCTTACTTCACGGTAGGTATCGGTCTGGGAGCCAATGTTCTGCACGGCGGCGGTGACATGAAGTCTTTCTATCAGATTCTTGCCCTGAAAATAGACGTAACACGCAATTCGTATCTCCATATAGGATATAACCTCCGGGAATTTCATGAGCCCAATTATCTGATGTTGGGTATCGGCTATCGGTTCAATAACAAACGCCCCAAGCTGTTCTGAACAATAAAGAGGAGGCTATTTATATAGATTCTTTTATTTCATCTGCAAGCACATATTAGTAAGTGCCACGCGCATATCATCTACTATAGTATTATAGTTAGTTTGTTAGTTCACAGCGATGAACACTTTGTTCAAGTATAGAGAAACAGTTTGTTCCAATAAGGAAAAACAGTTTGTTTTCATATGATGAAACGAAATGTTTTACGCCTTGAAACAAAGTGTTCGCCATAATGAAACAACTTGTTCTATTAAGGGAAACACTTTGTTCGCTATAGGGAAACGGTCTTTCATATCAAGAGCTTATAAAGAAAAAGCTCTGCAAATCAATGATTCACAGAGCTTAATCGAGTACTCGAAGCGGGACTTGAACCCGCACAGCCGCAATGGCCAAAGGATTTTAAGTCCTTCGTGTCTACCATTCCACCATTCGAGCATCCTAAAAAAGGGAAAGGAGAGCGGAAAACGAGACTCGAACTCGCGACCCTAACCTTGGCAAGGTTATGCTCTACCAACTGAGCTATTTCCGCATTTGGAGAACGGGTGCAAAGATAAACAGTTTTCCCGTTTCTGCCAAATTTTTTTTTATAAAAGTACAGTACTCGAAGCGGGACTTGAACCCGCAGAACCTTTTACCTGCCCAGCAACTCTTTCTCTGCAGCTTGCATGGTCTCAAAATTGAAACCATCTACCACTTTCTGCATCAGGGCAGAGACTTCATCGTTGCAAAGGTTTCCGATACTGCCTTCATGGGTATGATGCACCTCTTTGCTGTGCGAGAAGTTTCCGGCTTCAATATCCAGTCCCACCTTCTTGTAGGCATCGCGGAAAGGCATCCCTTCACGTGCCAAGCGGTTGACTTCCTCCACACTGAAAATAAGCAGATACTTGTCATCATCAAGAATATGTTCGTTCACCTTGATTTCGTTCATAATGTAAGTCGTCATCTGCAGACAGTCTTTCAGTTCCTGAAAAGCAGGCAGGAAGACCTCTTTGATAATCTGCAAGTCACGGAAATAGCCGGAAGGAAGATTGTTGGCTATCATCATAATCTGCTGGGGAAGGGATTGCAGTTTGTTGCACTTGGCACGCGTCAGTTCAAAGACGTCCGGGTTCTTCTTGTGAGGCATGATGCTGGAGCCGGTAGTGCAATCGTCCGGCAGCTTCACAAAACCGAAGTTCTGACTGTTGAACATACATGCGTCAAAAGCCAATTTCGATATGGTTCCGGCCACACTGGCAAGGGCGAAAGCTACATTACGCTCCATCTTGCCACGCCCCATCTGGGCATACACTACGTTGTAGTTGAGGGAATCAAATCCCAAAAGGTGGGTAGTCATCGTACGATTCAGCGGGAACGAGGAACCGTATCCCGCAGCAGAACCCAAAGGATTGCGGTTGCACATCTTGAAAGCAGCCTGAAGGAACATCATATCGTCCACCAGGCTCTCGGCGTATGCGCCAAACCAAAGTCCGAAAGAAGACGGCATAGCTATCTGCAAGTGTGTATAACCCGGCATCAGTACATCCTTGTAGCGTTCGCTCTGCATAACCAGCACATGGAACAATTGTTCCACAGCTTCCGCCACTTCCTTTATCTCTGTACGGGTAAAGAGCTTCAAATCGAGCAACACCTGGTCGTTGCGCGAACGTCCGCTGTGTATTTTCTTACCTATATCACCCAAGTTGCGCGTCAGCATAAGTTCCACTTGTGAGTGAACGTCTTCCACTCCCTCTTCTATCACAAATTCTCCACGCTCGGCCATCGCATAGATTTCCTTCAATTCGGCCAGCAATTGCCGCAGTTCTTCCTTCGTCAACAAGCCAATGCTTTCGAGCATCGTGATGTGCGCCATGGAACCCAGCACATCGTGCTTTGCCAAATAAAGGTCCATTTCACGGTCACGGCCTACCGTGAAGCGTTCGATATCCTTATTTACCTGAACGGATTTTTCCCAAAGTTTCTGAGCCACGTTGTTTCTAATGATTAATGGTTAGTGATTAATATTGTATCATCGCCAACATATCTGCCATCTTCTCCAATCCTTCCTGCAAGGGTTTCTGCACCATGGTCTTCATAAACGGATTTATATCCATGCCGATGGTCAGTTTCATTTTACATTCGGTTTCGGTGACGGGTACAATCTGTATCCACAGATTGAAGGGCAGCGGTGAAGTGGTTGTTGCAAACTTGATACACTTGCAAGGTTCCTTCTCCACAATCTGCAACGTAATCTTTCCTACGGGAGCCACCTCTATCGTCATGCTCTCCGCATCAAAACTCAAGTTCTTCACTTTGTCTTCAGGCAAACGGTCTTTCACCTTCTCTAGATTGCTCAGGTCGGAAAGCTTTTCATAAACAGCTTCTTGTGAAGCCGGTACAACTTTCACTCCACTCTCAAATTTCGTCATAATCAATCGTATTCAAAAAGAAAAAAGAACTATCCGGACAGAATCTATCCGAATGGCTCTTTTATCCATATTAACATTTTTACAAATAAGTTCTTATTTACCAGATTCCCAATGTGCAGGGTCTTTACGCCATTCATTCAGAGTCTCCACATCTTCTTCCTCGATATAGCCCGTACGCAGTGCCACTTCCATCACAGCCTCGTAATTGGTCAGCGTCACCAAAGGCACCTTGGCATCCTTGAAAGCCTTTTCGGCAACCGGGAAACCATAAGTATAGGCAGCCACCATACCGATGACCTCACATCCGTCACGGCGGATAGCTTCTACAGCCTTTAAGCTGCTTCCACCCGTAGAAATCAAATCTTCCACGACTACCACCTTCATACCGGGACGAAGTTCACCTTCAATCAAATTCTCCAGTCCATGGTCTTTCGGAGTGGAGCGTACATATACAAACGGCAAGTTCAATGCATCGGCCACCAAGGCACCTTGCGGGATAGCTCCCGTTGCCACACCGGCAATGGCATCCACCTGTCCGAAACGTTCCAAAATCAGACGCGTAATTTCAATCTTTACGAAATTACGGAGAGAAGGATAAGAAAGGGTTTTGCGGTTATCACAATAAAACGGAGACTTCCATCCGGATGCCCAAGTGAACGGGTTAGCCGGTTGTAGTTTAATCGCTTTTATCTTCAGCAACTTCTCTGCAAACAATCTTTCTAAAGTTTTCATAGCAAAACTAATCTATATATGATAAATATGGCACAAAAATACGGAAACAGAATGAGAATAAAAAAGAGAAAGCCGATAATTTTCATTCGGAGTAGTCATTTTCCTCAGAAACCTCTATGCAACGACATATATCCTTCATTTCGAACCCCCTGCTCAAGGCAAAACGCACCAGTTTGCCATTCAACTCATACTCACTTTCGGCACGGACGCTTTTACGCTTTGCCGCCAGCAGTTTCTGCAAGACGGCGTGGTATTCCTCCTCATCAATCTCGTTCAAATAGGGCCAATAGACAGATGAAGATATCTTTTTCAACTGGAGCGCCTGCCCTATCTTCATCTTGCCCCATTTGGCAAAACGGTATTTGTCGTTGATGAAAGCACGGCAGAAGCGCTCTTCATCAATGTACTTCTCTTGTTCCAGACGATTGATGATACGGTCTATGGCATCATAGGCAATGCCCCAGCGTTGCAGTTTCTCCGCAATCTCCGCCCGGCAATGCTCGGCAGTGGAGCAATATGTCGCCACTCTGTTCAAAGCTTCAGTTTCAGTTATTTCTATCATCGTTCTGCAATTACGTACCGGTCGTTGCCGGAAATATCTTTTCGGATACGGACATTCGTATAGCCTTGCTTGCGAAGCATCGAAGCGACAGCCTCTCCAAATGCCCGGTTGATTTCAAAATAGAGTCGGCCGCCGGCCGTCAGCATGCTCCGTCCCAGTTCACCTATACGCCGATAGAAACGGAGCGGGTCGCTATCTGGAACAAACAAAGCCCGTGAGGGTTCCCAGTTCAAGACGTTTGGCTCCATGTCCTTCTTTTCTGTTTCCGTAACATAAGGCGGATTACTGACGATTACATCAAAACATTCACCCTCAACCGGTTGATACGTCAGGACATCACGCTGTACAAATAGCACGGAGGCCTGCAAAAGGTGGTTATTGTCGCCGGCTATGGCAAGAGCTTCTCCGGAAATGTCCCAAGCTGTTACTTCCGCCTCCGGCAACTCCTTAGACAAAGTGACAGCAATACACCCGCTTCCAGTGCCAATGTCGAGAATACGGGAAGCCGGAGCGACTTCCTCCAGCATCCTCTCCACCAGTTCTTCCGTTTCGGGACGGGGAATAAGCACCCCCGGAGCCACCCGAAAAGTACGTCCCAGGAAACGGGCAGTACCCTGCACATACTGTATGGGCTCAAAATTGCACAGACGGAAAAGAATGCTTTCCAATTCCTTTTCATCCTTTGGAGATAAAATCATATCTTTGCCCAGGTAATAGTCAATATTACCCTGACCTAACATTTCACAGCAGACAATACGGGAAAGATTGGCTGCCTCCCGGGGAGGATAGCACTCCTGCAAAGCACTGCGGATATGTGAAACGGTTACATTCATTCGGAGTCCGGTTTTATTCGGGCTGCAAAAGTAATCATTAATTTTGATTATTCAACCAAAAGACAAGCAAGGATATGAATTCAGAAGAAGAGAAATATATGCTGCGATGCATCCAACTGGCACAAAACGGACTTTGCAATACAGCACCCAACCCGATGGTGGGAGCGGTAATAGTATGTGACGGGAAAATCATAGGCGAGGGATACCATGTGCGCTGTGGAGAAGCCCACGCCGAGGTCAACGCCATCCGTTCCGTGAAAGACACGTCCCTGCTGAAACGTTCCACCATCTATGTCAGCCTGGAACCGTGTTCGCACTATGGCAAAACTCCTCCTTGTGCAGACCTCATCATCGAGAAGCAGATTCCACGCATCGTCATCGGGTGCCGGGACCCTTTTTCTAAGGTTGCGGGCCGAGGCATACAGAAACTGAAGGATGCCGGACGTGAAGTTATTGTCGGAGTGCTGGAAACAGAATGTCGGCAGCTCATCCGCAGGTTCATCACTTTCCATACTTTGCGACGCCCCTACATCACCCTAAAATGGGCGGAATCTTCTGACAGATATATCGATTACTCCCGCACGGACGGTAAACCGGTTATCCTCTCCAGCCCGCTGACTTCGATGCTGGTACACAAGAAACGGGCAGAGCACAGTGCCATATTAGTAGGTACCCGTACGGCTGAACTGGACAATCCCGGCCTGAATGTCCGCCATTGGTATGGTCGTTCACCGGTACGTATCGTGCTGGACCGGCAACAAAAGCTATCCCCCAGCCTTCACCTATTTGACGGTAGCGTGCCGACCCTCGTTTTTACAGAAATCCCGCACGCTCCGCTACCGAATGTAGAATATCTGCCAGTCAGCGACTACCGGCAGAATATACTCCCCGAAATCATGGAAATGCTGTATACACGCGGATTACAATCCCTTTTGGTAGAGGGTGGCAGCCAAACGCTCCAATCCTTCATTGATGCCGGATTGTGGGACGAAATCTTTGTGGAAGAAGCTCCGCACCTTCTTCATTCCGGCGTCAAAGCACCCGAAATCAGTGACGGATATCCATTTGCAACAGAGTATTCTTTCGGCAGGAGTTTTCGCCATTATACTGCCTCAAGAAACAGTCAATAGCCTCATTTCAGGGCTTTTTTATCGAGAAAAAGGGGGATATTATCTATAATTTTATATAAAACTTCCTCGTAAAGCTGTTTATAGAAAAAAATGTTCCTATTTTTGCAACTTGTAAATAAACACTAACTTTCAAAATGAGAATAAAGTTTCTATCAGTAATTGTGAGTTTTCTTATTGTGTCATTTGCTCTAAGTTCATGCCTTGACTCTGACGACAATTATGAATTCAGCTCCGATGCTACTATACATGCTTTTGGTATTGATACCATACATGGCAAACATTACAAATTTACAATTGACCAGCTCAATAGACTCATCTATAACAGAGATTCATTGCCCGTAGGTTCAGATACCATCATTGACCGTATTCTGATTGATACTATGACCGTTACCGGTTGGATAACTTCAGGCTCGCCTACCGACACGGTATTCGTCATGTCGGACTCCGTGGATTTGAGACCCGCCATGAACAACGATGCCGGCATGCTGTTCAAAGCACATGCCGCCGACGGTGTTACAGTCCGCGAATATAAACTGAAAGTTAATGTACATCTGCAAGACCCGGACTCACTCGTCTGGACAGACATGCAGAAAAGAGGGAATGTATTCTCCAATACCATCAATTTAGGCCAGCAAAAAGCGGTTATACTTGGAGACGAGTTGTTTGTCTACACTTCCAACACTACCGCTTACAAGACATCGACTGCGCCCGATAAATACAACTGGAGTAAAGTCAATGTCAGCAACCTCCCCTCAGACGTAAAGCTGACATCTGCCGTAGAGTATAACAATGCACTCTACATGGTTACAAAAAGCAAGAGAGTATTCAGCTCCACCAACGGCGGCGCCTGGACAGAAGTCACTACATTGGGAGACAATGTCATAGTCCTCATCAATGGTTTCTCCGACCGGCTCTCGGGTATTGTGGAAATCAATGGAAAGCAATATTTCAACATCTGTAAAGACGGAAAGAATTGGGAAACGGAAAACACGGCTGACAACCTTACCCTTGAGGAAGTCCCGGCAGGATTCCCTACCGAAAACATATCCACCACCCAGACCAACACCGGCAATGGTGTAGAGAAGGTGGTTCTGGCAGGAATGCCGCTGGCCAACGAACAAGAGACAATACCCTGGTTCTCATTGGACGGCAAAGGCTGGGCAAGCCTGGCTAACACGGTGTACGACACATCTTGTCCCGGCATGGTCAACCCTGCCATTATGTACTATGGCGACATGTTCTATTGCTTTGGAGGAGAACTTGACGCCATCTACAACTCCATCACAGGCATTGCGTGGAGCAAGACAGAAACCAAATTCCTGCTACCCCAGGAATTCAAAGGGAAAGGCGCGTACTCCATTATAGTGGAACCGACGAAAGACAAAACTGTGGACCCGGCAGACAAACGGGACTTCATTTGGGTGATATTCGGCGGCAACGGCACCAAGAATGAGGTATGGCGCGGACGTCTTAACAGATTGGGCTTCGAAATACAATAATAATGATGTCATATAAGGAAGAAATCGATCTAAACCGGATACCCCAGCACGTGGCGATTATCATGGACGGTAACGGACGGTGGGCCAAGCAGCGTGGACACGAACGCAGCTATGGACATCAGGCCGGCGCAGAGACTGTGCACGTCATTGCAGAGGAAGCCGCTAAATTAGGAGTCAGATACCTTACTTTATATACGTTCTCTACCGAGAACTGGAATCGTCCGTCGGACGAGGTAGCCGCCTTGATGGGATTGCTCTTCGACTCCATAGAGGAAGAGACGTTCATGAAGAACAATATCAGTTTCCGGGTAATAGGAGATATTGAAAAACTGCCTGCCAACGTACAGCAACGGCTCAACACTTGCGTGGCACACACCTCCCACAACACGGGAATGTGCCTGATACTGGCATTGAGCTACTCTTCCCGCTGGGAAATAACGGAAGCTGCCCGGCAAATAGCCGACCTGGTACAGAAAGGTGAGCTGAAACCCGAACAAATCGACAGTGAGCTCATATCCCATCATCTGACAACCCACTTCATGCCCGACCCCGACCTGCTGATACGTACCGGAGGAGAGCTCCGCCTTAGTAACTACATGCTCTGGCAATGCGCCTATTCGGAACTTTATTTCTGTGATACCTATTGGCCCGACTTCCGTGAAGAAGAACTACGCAAAGCCATATGTGACTATCAGAAACGCGAACGCAGGTTCGGCAAGACCAGCGAGCAAATCAATTAATCACCGGACACACAAATAGTAAATAGTAAATTGTAAAATAGTAAATAAAAAGATGCACTATCGTATTTTCTCCATACTCGTAACGTTTGTCTGCCTTTTCGGCTGCGCACTGACAACAGCAGCACAGGACGTAAACAACACCGATGAAACCGAAAAGCCGGTTATACTCTATTCGGGAACACCCAAGAAGTATGAAATAGCCGACATTAAGGTCGAAGGAGCCCAGAACTATGAGGATTATGTAATTGTCGGATTGTCCGGACTATCCAAAGGGCAGACTATCACCGTGCCGGGTGACGAGATTACACAAGCTTGTAAGCGCTACTGGCGCCACGGTCTGTTCTCTGACGTGGAAATTACAGCAGACAAGATTGAAGGCGACCAAATTTGGCTGACCATTCATCTGACCATGCGTCCGCGTGTTTCCGACATACGCTACAACGGTGTGAAGAAGTCAGAGCGTGAAGACCTGGAAAGCAGAATCGGCATGATAAAGGGCGGTCAGATTACACCTAATCTGGTGGACCGCGCCAAGACCTTGATAAAGCGCTATTTTGACGACAAGGGCTTCAAGAATGCAGATGTAATCATCACCCAACGTGATGATCCGGAAAAGAAGAATGAAGTGATTGTCAACATCGACATCGACAAGAAGGAGAAAGTGAAAGTACATCAAATCACCATTGTAGGCAACGAGGCCCTCACGACCAAGAAGCTGAAGCGTGTGATGAAGAAAACAAACGAAAAGGGCAAGCTGCTCAATCTGTTCCGCACCAAGAAATTCATTGAGGACAACTACGAAGCGGACAAACAGCTGATTATCGACAAATACAACGAACTGGGTTATCGTGACGCCATCATCGTGACAGACAGTATCAAGCCCTACGATGACCGTACTGTAGACATCTTTATGCAAATTGATGAAGGGCAGAAATACTACCTCCGCAATGTAACCTGGGTAGGTAACACACTGTATCCTTCCGAACAACTGAACTTCCTCCTCCAGATGAAGAAGGGTGACGTCTACAACCAAAAGTTACTTGAAGAACGTACAATGACCGATGACGATGCCATCGGCAACCTCTACTACAACAACGGTTATCTGTTCTACAGCCTCGAACCGGTGGAAGTAAACATCGTGGGCGACTCCATCGACTTGGAAATGCGTATCTACGAAGGCCGCCAGGCTACCATCAATAAAGTCAGCATCAACGGTAACGACCGTTTGTATGAAAACGTAGTACGCCGTGAACTCCGTACCCGTCCGGGCGAACTCTTCAGCCGTGAAGACCTGATGCGTTCCATGCGTGAAATCCAGCAGATGGGACACTTCGACCCCGAACAAATCCAGCCCGACATCCAGCCGAGACCGGAAGACGGCACGGTAGACATCGGTTATGACCTTGTATCCAAAGCCAACGACCAGGTAGAGTTCTCCGCCGGTTGGGGACAAACGGGTATTATCGGTAAGTTAAGTCTGAAGTTCACCAACTTCTCTCTGTCCAACCTGCTGCATCCGGGTGAGAACTACCGCGGTATCCTCCCGCAAGGCGATGGTCAGACATTGACCATCAGCGGCCAGACCAATGCCAAATACTATCAGTCATACAGCGTTTCATTCTACGACCCGTGGTTTGGCGGTAAACGCCCGAATGCATTCTCCGTATCGGCTTTCTATTCCCGCCAGACCGACATCAGTAGCCGTTATTACAATTCAGCCTACATGAACAGCTATTACAACAGCTATTATAGCGGTATGTATGGCTACGGTATGTACAACTACGGCAATTACAACAACTACGAGAATTATTACGACCCGGACAAATCTATCCAGATGTATGGTCTTGCAGTGATGTTCGGTAAGCGTTTGAAGTGGCCGGATGACTACTTCCAGTTCACAGCCGAGTTGTCTTACCAACGCTATGTTCTGAGTGACTGGCAGTACTTCCCGGTTACCAACGGTAAGTGTAATAACCTCAGCCTCAACCTGACCTTGTCCCGTAGCTCTATCGACAACCCGATTTATCCGCGCCAAGGTTCCGAGTTCTCGTTGTCTGCACAAATCACACCGCCTTTCTCTCTGTTCGACGGTACCGATTACAGCAAGTACAGCACCAGCAACCAGGAAGACATGAACAAGATGCACAAGTGGATTGAATACCACAAGTGGAAATTCAAATCCAAAATCTATATCCCGTTGATGGACCCGATTACCGTCAAACGTACTCCGGTATTGATGGGACGTGTAGAATTCGGTTTGCTGGGACATTACAACAAATACAAGAAGTCTCCGTTCGAAACGTTTGACGTGGGTGGTGACGGTATGACCGGCTACTCCAGCTATGCTACAGAAAGCATCGCCCTCCGTGGTTATGAGAACAGCTCATTGACTCCATACGGCTCTGAAGGTTATGCCTATACACGTCTCGGACTGGAATTAAGATATCCTTTGATGCTCGAAACAAGTACCAGTATTTATGCGTTAACGTTTGTGGAAGCCGGTAATGCATGGCATGATGTCAATAAGTTCAACCCATTCGAATTGAAGCGTTCAGCCGGTGTCGGTGTCCGCATCTTCCTCCCGATGATCGGTATGATGGGTATCGACTGGGCTTACGGTTTCGACAAAATAATGGGTTCCTCGCAATATGGCGGTAGCCAGTTCCACTTCATCCTGGGACAGGAATTCTAAGCAATGGACAATTGATAATTGACAATTAATGCAGTATCGTTATGAAGAAGAGTTTATTGATCCTTTTTACGCTGTTTGCAGTAAGCATAACAGCCGGTGCACAGAAGTTCGCCTTGATTGACATGGAATATATCCTGGAAAATATTCCTGCTTACGAACGTGCCAATGAACAACTGGAGCAATCCTCCAGACAATGGCAGAGTGAGGTCGAAAAGATTTCCGAAGAAGCCAAGACTCTGTACAAGAACTATCAGTCTCAGATTGCTTCCCTTTCTGAAACACAGAGAGGTAAAAAGGAAGAAGAGATTGTCGCTAAAGAGAAATCAGCAGCCGAACTGCGCCGCAAATACTTCGGTCCGGAAGGCGAACTGTATAAAAAACGTGAAAGTCTGATGCAACCCATTCAAGACGAAATATACAATGCTGTAAAGGAAATTGCTACACAAAACGGATATGCAGCAGTTGTAGACCGCGCTTCCGCATCAAGTATCATTTTTGCCTCACCGAGTATTGACGTCAGCAATGAGGTACTTGCAAAACTGGGATATTCAAATTAATTTCATACATTTGTTTCAGAATATAGACTGCATTCTGGATTAAAAATAAGCGAGCTTATTTTGTATTGCGTTCAGTTTGCGCTATATTTGTCCCCGACGAATAATCATTCAAATAAATAATAAACATTATGCTTAAAAAAATCGCACTACTCGTAGTTATGTTCGCCCTCCCGCTGGGAGCTATGGCGCAAGCTAAATTCGCTCACATGAATTCTCAGGAAGTAATCACTGTTATGCCTGAATTTACCAAAGCTCAAGCTGACCTTGATGCTATGTCTAAGAAATATCAGGATGAAATGCAGCGCACTAACGAAGAATTCCAAAAGAAGTATCAGGAATATCTTGTTCAACAAGATTCTTTGCCCAAAAACATCGCTGAAAGACGCCAGAAAGAATTAAACGATATGGCCCAACGCCAAGAACAATTCCAACAAGAAGCTTATCAAAGTATGCAGAAAGCACAGCAGGATGCTATGGCTCCTATCTATAAGAAACTGGACGAAGCTATCCAAGCTGTCGGCAAAACTGAAGGTGTTGTCTACATTTTCGACTTGGCCCGTACCCCGATACCATTCGTAGGAGCACAGAGCGTTGATGTAACTGCCAAAGTTAAAACACAATTGGGCATTAAATAATAGAATTATTTATGATAAAGCAAGCGCGGATAGTTTTATCCGCGCTTATTTTTTATACATTACTGAGAAATTTGAATTATCTTTGCATGGTACATAGCCTTTAGAACGCATGAAACAGACATTACCTTCTGCAGCCGGTCCCATCGGAATATTCGATTCCGGATATGGCGGACTGACCATCCTGAGCAAGATACGGGAAGCCCTTCCCCAATATGATTACATTTATCTGGGCGACAACGCGCGCGCGCCTTACGGAACCCGTTCGTTCGAGATTGTCTATGAGTTCACCTTGCAGGCAGTCACCAAACTGTTCGAGATGGGTTGTCACCTCGTCATTCTGGCATGCAATACAGCTTCGGCAAAAGCTCTGCGCAACATACAAATGAATGATTTGCCTCGCCTCGACCCTATGCGCCGTGTGTTGGGAGTAATCCGCCCAACCGTAGAATGCATAGGGAACATAACCCAAAGCCGCCATGTGGGAGTGCTTGCCACGGCAGGAACCATCAAGTCTGAATCCTATCCGCTGGAAGTGCATAAACTCTTCCCCGACATCAAAGTGAGCGGTGAAGCCTGCCCTCTATGGGTATCCCTCGTAGAAAACAATGAGGCACAAGGTGAGGGTACTGACTACTTCATACGCAAAAACATCGGCAACCTGCTGGCCAAAGACACGCAGATAGACACCGTCATTCTGGGCTGCACGCACTTCCCGTTGCTGCTGCCCAAGATACAGCAATACATGCCCGACGGCATCACGACCGTCACCCAGGGGGAACTGGTAGCAGACAGCCTGAAAGACTATCTTCACCGCCATCCGGAAATGGACAAAAAATGTACCAAAGGTGGAAGATGCGTCTACCGCACCACGGAATCGGAGGAGAAATTCACAGAATCGGCTTCTACTTTCCTGAATGAATCGATAAGAGTTGAGAGGATTGAACTATAAATTCGTCAGCATTAAACATTAAAACAAAAACATTTGTTATATTTGTAAGACAGAAACCTCTAAATTCATACCATCATGAAAGAAGAAGACAAAAGCAAACTCGTTGAGGTGTTCACCGGTTCACCGTGGGAAGCAGAACTCGTAAAGAGCCTGCTGGGAAATAGTGATATTGAAGCTGTAACAAAAGACGGAATGGTAGTAAACGTTGTACTGCCTGCCACTGCGGTAGATGTTTCCGTTCTCGTCAATGAGAAGGACTACGAAGCCGCCATGGAAGTAGTCCGTGAATACGAAAAGAGAGAAAATGGAGATTGATTTCAATAGAATTGCTGTCAAGGTAGGCAGCAATGTTTTAACACGTCGTGACGGCACTCTCGACGTCACCCGCATGTCCGCTTTGGTGGACCAGATAGCCGAGCTGCACAAGGCCGGCATAGAAATAATACTTGTTTCTTCCGGAGCCGTTGCTTCGGGACGTAGTGAAGTGCGCCCCACCAAGAAGTTGGACAGCGTAGACCAGCGCCAGCTCTTTTCCGCTGTAGGGCAGGCCAAACTCATCAACCGCTACTACGAGCTGTTCCGGGAGCATGGCATCCCCGTGGGACAAGTGCTCACAATGAAAGAGAACTTTTCCACCCGCCGCCATTACCTCAACCAGAAAAACTGTATGACCGTAATGCTGGAGAACGGCGTCATTCCTATTGTCAATGAGAACGACACCATCTCCGTGAGCGAACTGATGTTCACCGACAACGATGAGCTGTCCGGCCTGATAGCCTCCATGATGGATGCCCAGGCACTAATCATTCTCAGCAATATAGACGGTATCTACAACGGTTCACCCGCCGACCCGGAGTCTCAAGTCATCCGTGAAATAGAACAAGGCAAAGACCTCTCCTCCTACATACAAACTTCCAAGTCCAGCTTCGGACGCGGCGGCATGCTGACAAAAACCAACATTGCCCGCAAAGTGGCGGATGAGGGCATCACAGTAATCATAGCCAACGGGAAGCGGGACAACATCCTTGTGAAAATAATGAATAATGAAGAATTAAACTATACCCGTTTCATTCCGTCTCCGGAACCGGTATCGAGCATCAAGAAATGGATTGCGCACAGCGAAGGGTTTGCCAAAGGCGAACTGCACATCAATCATTGTGCCACCGAACTGCTCTTCTCGGACAAAGCAGTAAGCATCCTACCGGTAGGCATCACTGACGTTATAGGCGAGTTCGAGAAGGACGACATCGTACGGATTATCGACTTCGGCGGTAAACCCATCGGTGTGGGAAAAGCCAACTGTGACTCCAGCCAGGCACGGGAAACAATGGGAAAACATGGAAAGAAACCCGTAGTGCACTACGACTACCTATATATAGAATAGGACACAGACGGATACTATCCACGATATTCATACTTGCATATTTATCACTCTATACTCAGTAAGAAAATGAACTTAAACAAAACTTTTGTCGCCGTACAAGATGCCAGCCGTAACATGCTAGCGTTGAGCGACAAAGAAATCAACCAAATATTACTGGCTGTTGCAGACGCTGCCATAAACAAAACAGACTTCATTCTGAGTGAAAACCAGAAGGATTTGGAGCGTATGCCTTCTACCGACCCTAAATACGACCGCCTGAAACTGACAAAAAGCCGTTTGCAGGACATCGCTGCGGACATCCGCAACGTAGCCGCCCTCCCTTCTCCTTTGGGAAAAGTCCTTAAAGAGAACGTATTACCCAACGGATTGAAGATAAAAAGGGTCAGTGTACCTTTCGGTGTCATAGGCATTATCTACGAAGCCCGTCCCAACGTCAGTTTCGATGTATTCTCACTCTGCCTTAAAAGCGGCAATGCCTGTATTCTGAAAGGCGGAAGCGATGCAGACTATTCCAACCGTGCCATAATCAGCGTGATACACGAGGTACTGGAGCATTTCAACGTAGATACACATATCGTGGAACTGCTTCCTGCCGACAGAGAGGCGACTGCCGAACTACTGCATGCCAACGATTATGTAGATTTGATAATTCCGCGCGGCAGCAGCAGCCTGATAAACTTCGTACGCCAGAATGCCACAGTACCGGTTATAGAGACAGGTGCCGGCGTATGCCATACGTTCTTCGACCGCTATGGCGATATAAGCATAGGTCCATCTATCATTGCCAATGCAAAGACACGCCGGGTCAGTGTATGCAACGCTTTGGATTGCCTGATTATCGAAGCCGACAGCCTGGCTAATTTGCCCGACCTATGCCTGCCGCTGCAATCAAGCAATGTAGAGATATTTGCCGATGAACCCGCCTACCACAGTCTGCGTGACAAATATCCCGTCGAGCTGTTGAGACTTGCCACTGAAGACTGCTACGGCAGAGAGTTTCTGGACTACAAGATGGCCATTAAAACCGTGAATTCTTTCCAGGAAGCATTGGCACATATCCGGAAGTACGGTTCCAAACATAGCGAATGCATCATTACGGACGACAAGACACGTGCCGAATGGTTCTGCCGGGAAGTGGACGCCGCTTGCGTATACGTCAATGCACCGACCTCTTTCACCGACGGCGCACAATTCGGACTCGGTGCCGAGATTGGCATCAGCACCCAGAAGCTACACGCCCGCGGTCCGATGGCTCTGGAAGAAATCACCACATACAAATGGATTGTCGAAGGTTCCGGACAGACCAGACCTTGACAGCCGAATAACAAAGATATAGATACACTAAAAAGACTGTAAATATGAAGAACTTTACTTGCGTGCAGGACATCGGTAACCTGAAGTCTGCACTGGACGAAGCATTCGAGATTAAAAAAGACCGTTTCAAATATGTGGAACTGGGACGTAACAAAACGCTGATGATGATTTTCTTCAACTCCAGCCTGCGTACCCGCCTCAGTACACAGAAGGCTGCATTGAATCTGGGCATGAACGTAATTGTACTGGACATCAACCAGGGAGCCTGGAAACTGGAGACAGAGCGTGGTGTCATCATGGACGGTGACAAACCGGAACACTTACTGGAAGCCATTCCCGTGATGGGCTGCTATTGCGACGTCATCGGCGTACGTTCTTTTGCACGCTTCGAAAATAAGGAAGACGATTACAACGAAGTGATACTGGAGCAGTTCATCAAGCATTCCGGCCGGCCGGTATTCTCCATGGAGGCTGCCACACGCCATCCGCTGCAGAGTTTTGCCGACCTGATAACCATTGAGGAATATAAGAAGACGGCACGCCCCAAAGTAGTGATGACATGGGCTCCACATCCGCGTCCATTGCCCCAGGCTGTCCCCAACTCCTTTGCCGAATGGATGAATGCAACTGATTATGACTTTGTGATTACACATCCCGAAGGTTATGAACTCGACCCCAAGTTCGTAGGAAATGCCCGCGTAGAATATGACCAGATGAAAGCTTTTGAAGGAGCCGATTTTGTCTATGCCAAGAACTGGGCGGCCTATACAGGCGACAACTACGGACAAATATTGAGCAAAGACCGCACCTGGACAGTAGGCGAGCGCCAGATGGCCGTTACCAACAATGCCTACTTCATGCACTGCCTGCCGGTTCGACGCAACATGATTGTGACGGATGATGTGATAGAAAGCCCGCAGTCCATCGTAATCCCCGAAGCGGCCAACCGGGAGATTTCAGCAACAGTGGTGCTAAAGAGACTGCTTGAAAGCCTCTAACCAGAGGACAAGACTACTTTATTCTTTTTAGGCGCGGATTACGCGGAAAACGCGGATTCTTTTCTTAAATTTTTTCCGTGAAATCCGCGTAATCCTCGCCTAAAAAGAAATTATAGCAAATGCATTTCAGCTACACCGCTATTACTTTTCCACTTCTTTGCCCGCTTCTTCCCAACCGATGAAACCTTTGTCAAGGTCATAGATTATATATCCTTTTTTGCTCAGTATGGCAGCGGCCTTTTTACTACGCTTACCACTACGACAATATACTGCAACCGGTTTGTCCTTCTGCAGAGTGGAGTCGGCCATCGTTTCAAACGACTCATCCAATACATTGATATTGATACTGTGGGGCACGTGTCCTTCCGAGTATTCGGCAACAGTACGCACATCCAGAAGCTGCACCTCCGGATTGGCTATCAATGTGGAAAAGTCATCTACCGAAACAGACTTGAACTGTCCCTCCTTCTGCTGGCAGGAAAAGAGGGTGGTAAAAACGAGGCAAAAGCCCGCGAACAATGTCTTCATCGAATATTTCATTTTAGTCAGGGTTATAAACAAAATCGTAAGTCTTGATGTCACCGGAATAAGTGTGCACACTGAAATGAACCATAACCTTCTGTATACCCTCTGCCGCATACTGCCGCAAAGGTACGGAAGCGTAGGCACGCCTGGTATAAGACACCACCTCCTCCTTTGCGTCATGATACAGCGTCAGATATACTTCACTACACCCGGTAGCAGTATCCACAATCACTTCATCCTCAATAAAATGGAACTTATGTTCACCATTCTCCTTGACTATCAGTGTCATATTGAGATAGTCGAGTCCCATCCAGATACCCAGTACATCAGTAGGGTCTGTCCTGACGCCCTCCTCGAACTTGTCGGCCGTTTGGGGAGCGACAGAAAGAACACCGCTCAAGGCATACAGCACCGCACCGGCAGTTCCATCGGCAGTTACCTCCGAAGCATAATTACTGATGACACGTACCGAGGCGTTTGCCTCTATGTTCGTCTTTGTCTTGTCCTCCACTACCGGCAAGGTTTCCCCTTCATCCGTCACAACAGACTGCAGATAGCCGTCAGCCCCCGAAAAGGCAGTCAGGAACTCCAGCTTCACGGAAGGATAATGATAATCATCATCGCCACAACCAGTCAACAGACAGGCCAACAAAGGCAAAAGCCACCAATCACAGTACTTCTTCATGTATTCATTCTTTTATAGCCGCCAGATAATTCTTCAACGGGTTGGCATACATCAGCAGCATTTTTCCGCGCAGGAAGTCCACGTCCTTATTAGGAATGGAGATACGCTCCAACTGTTGTTCTATATAGGCCGTGAAGCGCTGCTTATCCCCGGCAGTGTAATGGCCGGAAAAATCCTCCTTCCCCTCGAGAAGGTCGTGCGCCACATAATTATTGGGATACATCCGGTAGCTGGCATGAATGCGTTTGTCTATCAGTGCAGACATGCGTGCAAAGAGTTCGGGCTTCGGAAGTGAACGGTCCATCTTCGCCAATTCATCATTCATGCAGGCACCCGTCTGGAAATGTACCCGCCCTTTATAGCCGAACAGTCCGGTCTGCATATTCAGCAAGTCGTCAGCCGTCGTTTTCTTATAGCCTTCAATGTCCCGTTTCAGTTGGAACTCCTGCGCTTTCAGGAAGTCGCAAGGGTCGTATTCATAGGAAATGGCAAGCGGAGCTATATTCATTTCCATTAAGCGGTCAATGACGTCGCCTTCACCGCCTATTGCCAGCATCTTCAGCACACTGTCCTGCGTGCGGTCGTTGGAATCCTTGGCACGCCCTTCACGTTGTGCAATCCAGATAGACTGTTTCTTCTCACTGATGGTATAATGCATATAGCGGGACATGCGTGCGGAAGCCTCCAGCATCTGGCGCATGGTCAACGCACGCAGCACAATGAAGGACTTGTTGACACGCACGAATTTCTTAATCCACGGATAGACAAGCAGGTTGTCGCCAATGGCTATCTCTACCGTATCCATACCCTGGTCTACCAAAAGAATGGACAAGAAACCGGAATCGAGAATAATGTCGCGATGATTGGAGATATAGGTATACGCCGCCGACTTGTCTGCCGGCAACGCGGTATGGTCCAAAGTCAATCCATCCGTAGCCTCCTTCGCCAATTTCCACAGAAGCCCATAGCAGAAGGTCTTCTGAAATTCCAGCTTGGTTTTACACGCGCGCATTTTCTGCGACCAGACTTCAAAAGGTACACCAGGCATCACAGTATCCACTGCCTGCCGGAACGCCGCATCGGCAATCAGTTCCTCATAGACTTGAGGAAGTTCCTCATCATGATAAGGACGGATTTCATCAAATTCCACGTTCGCATTCATAATGAATAATGATTAATCCTTAAACTTGTTTTCTATAATATCTGTCATTACATCCTTCATCTCCATTCCGGCAGCACGAACCTGCTGGGGAATAAAGCTGGTGGCAGTCATTCCGGGGGTGGTATTCACCTCCAGCAGATTGATTTTTTCCCCTTCGGTAATGATATAGTCCACACGGATAATGCCGTAGGCCCCGAGTATATCATAAATGGCAGAAGTCAGCGTCTGCACCCGGCGGGTCAAATCGTCCGAGATGCGGGCGGGAGTAATCTCGTCAGACGCACCATTATACTTAGCTTCATAATCGAAGTACTCGTTGTAGCTCACCACCTCCGTAATGGGGAACACTACGGACTTGTCTTTTGTTTTGTAACAGCCGCAGGTAATCTCGGTCCCGTCCATAAAGGCCTCCACCACTACTTCCTGCGCTTCCGCAAATGCCTTGGTTATGGCAGGCTGTATCTGCTCTTTCGCCGTCACCTTGGTCACGCCGAAGCTGGAACCTCCCAAGCTGGGCTTAATGAAACAAGGCAGGCCGATTTTCTCCATCACATCTTCATCCGTTACCGACTGTCCGCCGCGCAGCAACAACGATTCGGCAATGCGCACACCGAAACCTTTCAGATACTGGTTGCAGGCAAACTTATCGTACGTGAGCGACGCTGCCAGTACTCCGCAACACGAATAAGGGATGTGGAGCATATCAAAATAGCCCTGCAGACGGCCGTCCTCACCCGGAGTTCCGTGGATGGTGATATAGGCAAAGTCGAATGTCACTTTCTCGCCATCCAGCACGAAGCTGAAGTCATTGCGGTCTACCGGAGCCTTAGCGCCGTCGGGCAGCTGTACATGCCAGTCCAGTCCGTGCATTTCTACAATATATAAGGTATACTTCTCCTTGTCGATGAAGGAGTAAATCCCCTGTGCACTACGCAGGGAGACGTGGAATTCGGAGGTATCTCCTCCGGCTACAATAGCAATCGTGCGTTTCATTCTAATTCTCTGTTACTGATATAGCCTCTCCATTTGTCTATCAGCCGGGTCATGTCATCGGGCAATTCCGAAGTGAAGTACATTTCTTCTCCGGTGACGGGATGCACAAACCCCAGCGTCATGGCATGCAATGCCTGCCGCGGACAAGTGTCGAAGCAGTTGTTTACAAATTGTTTGTATTTGGCAAAATGGGTTCCTTTCAGGATTTCGTGTCCGCCGTAACGTTCGTCGTTGAAAAGTATGTGTCCGATGTGCTTCATGTGCACACGGATTTGATGGGTGCGTCCCGTTTCAAGGATACATTCCACCAGTGTGACGTATCCCAAACGTTCGAGCACCCGGTAATGGGTGACGGCATGCTTTCCCTGGTCGTCGGGGAGGACGGTCATCTGCATGCGGTCTCTGGGATTACGACCGATATTGCCGACAACGGTCCCTTCATCCTGTTCCACATTTCCCCAGACCAGCGCCTGGTAACGGCGTTTTGTCGTCTTGTTGAAGAACTGGTTGCCGAGATTCGTCTTGGCATCCGGAGTCTTGGCTATCACCAGCAGGCCGGAGGTGTCCTTGTCGATGCGGTGCACCAGTCCCACATGCGGGTCATTGGCATCATAATCGGGATTATCCTTCATATGCCAGGCTATGGCGTTGACAAGCGTACCGTGATAGTTGCCATGACCGGGGTGCACCACCAGACCGGCAGGTTTGTTCACTACCATCAGATACTTGTCCTCATATACTATATCAAGGGGGATGTCTTCGGGGATGACTTCATTCTCATAGCGTGGACGGTCCATCATCACAGTGATTACATCCATCGGCTTCACCTTATAGCTGCTTTTCACAGCCTTGCCGTTCGCCATCACGAAGCCAGCATCGGCAGCCTTCTGGATGCGATTACGCGAAGAGTTCGTCAAGCGGTCGAACAGATACTTGTCCACCCGCACCATCTCCTGCCCCTTGTCCACCACCACACGGAAGTGTTCATAGAGTTGAGCCTCGTCACCCACCGGCTCTACGTCGTCCAGTTCATCACTATCTATGTCATCCGGCAATTCTTCTATCATCACGGCATTTACAATTTGACTATTTACAATTTACGATTGGAGTCAGATGTTTATCAGAACCAGGACTCGTCTGCCGCAGAGTCTTCGGACAACACGGGTTCAACGGTACCTCCCACGGCATCCACTCCCAGGGAGTCTGCCTTCAAGGCGCCTCCATCTCCCACCATCAGCGTCAGCACTGCGCCGGTGGGCACTTTCTCGCCGATGGAAAGCTGACGCCCCTTATACTTCACGCCATACACCCAGTCCTTCTCACCCGGAATATACTGTATCTCGGCCAGCTTGAAGCCCGAAGCCAGAATACGCGCTTCCGCCTGCCGCAGCGAACTGTTGTCCGCCACATCGGGCACTATGTGCAGAGGGACTTCAATCGTATTGATTGTAAGATAGATGGTACGTCCTTCCTTTACCTTTTGTCCGGCTGCCGGATTATATTCGAGGATGCAGCCGGCAGGAAGAGTCTTGACATAACTGGAATCCGAAACGATGCAGACCAAGCCGCGGTTACGGAACATTTTCTCGGCTTCCTCCACTCCCATACCCTTCACATCGGGCACTATCACAGCCTCGCCGTGGCGGGTATATATATCCAGTCCTTTCAGCACTCCGAACAGCAATCCCACTACCACAACGGCCATCGCAAGGATGTTCGCCCAGAAGAACCGGTTCTGCCGGAAAGAGAAAAAATCTTTTATTGTCATAATCGATAATGCATTATTTGGGACAAAGATACAATTTTCACCACATAGTACACGGAGTTGGCAATAGTTTTTTCCGGAGAACCGGGCACAATACATAAGAAAAGCTGCAAAAGACCAGAATCAGTCTTTTGCAGCTCCCTTATTTCTTTAATACGAACGAGAACGACTATTATGCCTTTACTCCGTTGTATTCGTCAGAAACAGTCAGTTTCTTTCTGCCTTTAGCACGACGTGCTGCCAATACTCTGCGGCCGTTTGCTGTAGCCATTCTCTCACGGAAACCGTGTTTGTTCTTTCTCTTTCTGTTCGAGGGTTGAAATGTTCTTTTCATTACTGTATCTTGTTTTATGTTATTATTCTCACGAATTCGGGCTGCAAAAATAGGTACTTTTTTCAAATAAACCAAGAGATAACTCATTTTCTCTCAAAAGTTTTTGTGTTTTTTACCGAATTCCATTACTTTTGCACCCGCAAACCAGCACTAAAGAAGTAAATACCAATATAATAATATTAAAGACTATAAGTATGATTAATGCCCAAGACATTAAAATCGGAACTTGCATCCGCATGGACGGCAAGCTGTATTTCTGCATCGACTTCCTGCATGTAAAGCCGGGAAAAGGTAATACCTTCATGCGTACCAAGCTGAAAGACGTGGTGAACGGCTACGTTCTGGAACGTCGTTTCAACATCGGTGAGAAACTGGAAGACGTGCGTGTAGAACGTCGTCCCCACCAATACCTCTATCATGACGGTGACAACTACCAATTCATGAACCAGGAGACTTTTGACCAAATTCCCATCGCCCACGACCTCATCAACGGTGTTGACTTCTTGCTCGAAGGAATGATAGTAGACGTGGTATCAGACGCTTCCACAGAAACCGTGCTCTATGCCGACGTGCCCATCAAGGTTCAGCAGAAGATTACCTATACGGAACCGGGACTGAAAGGCGACACAGCCACCAACACGCTGAAGCCCGCCACAGTAGAATCCGGCGCCACAGTCCGCGTCCCCTTGTTCATCAACGAAGGCGAGACTATCGAAATCGATACGCGCGACGGTTCTTACGTAAGCCGCGTAAAAGCATAATCCCTTTTGGAAATCAGGCAAATGCCCTTTTCATATCATCCCCGGTGCTCCACTTGGCATCCGGGGATTTTTCTTTCCATTTATTCATCTGCAAAGCTTAAATGATATATCTTTGCGGAGACAACCAAAACATAAAGCCATACCCATGAGATACTCCGTCATCATCCCCGTATACAACCGCCCCGATGAGGTGGATGAACTGCTGCAAAGCCTGACGCAGCAAAGTTTCAAGGATTTTGAAGTGATTGTGGTGGAGGACGGCTCCTCCATCCCCTGCAAGCCGGTCACAGAGAAGTATCAGGAACTATTGGACGTGCATTACTATGACAAGCCCAACTCCGGCCCCGGGCAGACCCGTAACTACGGGGCGGAACGAAGCAAGGGCGAATACCTGATAATACTGGATTCGGACTGCATCCTGCCCGAAGGTTATTTCCTTGCTGTGGAAGAAGAGCTGCAGCACGAAGCCGCCGATGCCTTCGGAGGCCCCGACCGCGCGCACGAATCATTCACAAACATACAGAAAGCCATCAACTACTCCATGACCTCCTTCTTCACCACCGGCGGTATCCGTGGGGGGAAGAAGAAGATGGACAAGTTCTATCCGCGCAGCTTCAACATGGGTGTGCGGCAGGAAGTGTACCAAGCCCTGGGCGGATTCTCGCGGATGCGCTTCGGGGAGGACATCGACTTCAGCATCCGAATCTTCAAGGGAGGATATACATGCCGGCTGTTCCCCGGTGCCTGGGTATACCATAAGCGCCGGACAGACTTTCGGAAGTTCTTCAAGCAGGTACACAATTCCGGGATTGCCCGCATCAATCTGTACAAGAAGTATCCGGAATCACTGAAGCTCGTCCACCTGCTGCCGGCCGCATTTACCCTGGGAGTGGCCATATTCCTGCTGGGAACGCTCTTCTGTCCGTACAGCCTGCTGCCCATCGCTCTTTATGCGCTTCTGGTATGCATCGATTCCACTATCCGGAACCGTAGCCTCAGCATCGGGCTCTACTCCGTCGCCGCCGCCTTCATCCAGCTCATCGGATACGGGACGGGGTTCCTGCGCGCCTGGTGGAACCGCTGCATACTTGGCAAGGACGAGTTCGAGGCGTTCAAAAAGAACTTTTACAAATAAGGAGGATTAGGGGTTAAGGATTAGGGATGATATGGAGAAACTGAATATCAACCAGTGGGCTGCAGAGGACCGCCCGCGGGAAAAGATGATGCAGAAAGGGGCGGAAGCCTTGAGCGATGCCGAACTGCTAGCCATCCTCATCGGCTCCGGCAATACGGAAGAAACCGCCGTGACACTGATGCAGCGCATACTCGCCGCCTGCGGCAACGACCTCAACCGCCTGGGCAAATGGGAGGTGCGGGACTTCTCCCGATTCAAAGGCATGGGCCCCGCCAAAAGCATCACCGTCATGGCATCCCTGGAACTGGGCAAACGCCGCAAGCTGCAGGAACGCTCCGGACGTACCGCCATCCGCTCTTCCGCCGACATCTACGAGCTGTTCCATCCCCTGCTCTGCGACCTTGCCACAGAAGAATTCTGGGTACTGCTTATGAACCACGCCGCCAAAGTGATAGACAAGGTACGCATCAGCCGCGGCGGCATCGACCAGACCACCGCCGACGTGCGCAGCATCCTGCGCGAAGCCCTGCTGCAACGCGCCACACAGATAGCCCTTATCCACAACCATCCCTCCGGCAACCCGCACCCCAGTAACGACGACCAGCGGCTGACGGAACTCGTGAGGAAAGCCGCCCAAACCATGAACATACACCTGACCGACCACGTCATCGTCACGGACGGAAGCCATTACAGCTTCAACGACGAAGGATTGCTATAAATAATCCAAGTTACGGACATACTATACGAAAGACAAAAGCGGTCATAACACTAACTATCAGCACATTGTATTTACCTGCTATTTACCAGCCAATGTAAAAGCCGTTACCGCGGTATGTAAAAGCCGTTATGTCTTATCCTGATATAGGTAGACACATTTACAAACTAATAAATGTGTTACT
>NZ_QTNB01000011.1:0-141257 GCF_003603395.1 Bacteroides sp. AM44-19
CAGAAGAAGCCTCCGTGTCTGATAAGGATACGGAGGCTTTGTTCGTTTTATATCTTTACATATACTTGGATGCCGGCATGGATTGTTCTTGTGTTTTAGGCCATGAGTTTTCTGCTGATTTGTAGTGATATCAGGGTGAAATGAACATAAAAAAATGAATATTTTACTCTAAATACTACATAATGAGGATAATTATTCGTATCTTTGTCGCCCGAATAAACAAAAGAAGCTTTGGGAAAGTTTGATAAATACAAAATAGACCTGAAAGGTATGCAAGCAGATTCATGCAAATATGAGTTTGTGCTAGACAACCTTTTCTTTGCCAATATTGATGGACCGGAAGTGCAGAAGGGTAAAGTCAATGTGGTGTTAGTTGTAAAGAAAACATCTCGTGCTTTCGAATTGAACTTCCAGACAGACGGAATGGTGTGGGTGCCATGTGACCGTTGTTTGGACGATATGGAACAGCTTGTCAGCTCGACAGATAAGCTGCTGGTTAAGTTCGGTCATGAATATGCCGAAGAAGGTGACAATCTCATTGTAATTCCCGAAGAGGAAGGTGAGATTAATGTAGCATGGTTTATGTACGAGTTTGTAGCTTTGGCCATCCCCATGAAGCATGTGCATGCTCCGGGTAAGTGTAACAAGGCAATGACCAGCAAATTGAGTAAGCATATGCGCACTACTCCGGATGATGATATGGCTGAGGACACATTTGCTCCGGAAGAAGAGGTGGAGCTGATGAATGAAGAAGAAACGCAGGTAGACCCGCGTTGGGACGAATTAAAGAAAATATTAGATAACAATTAAAGATTAAAGAAAATGGCACATCCTAAGAGAAGACAGTCAAAAACAAGAACTGCGAAGAGAAGAACTCATGATAAAGCAGTAGCTCCTACACTGGCTATTTGCCCGAATTGTGGTGAGTGGCATGTATATCACACTGTATGTGGTGCATGTGGTTACTATAGAGGTAAGCTTGCAGTTGAAAAGGAAGCTGCCGTATAATTACGGTCAGTTTGACTAAAACTTATACTTGAATATCGGGCGTCTAAAAAGATTTGTAATTTAATAAGCAAACCTTTTTAGACTACCGTTGTTTCAGTAGTTCTATAAGTAAACAAGATTTTAATGGAAAAAATAAATGCAGTAATTACAGGAGTCGGCGGTTATGTACCTGATTACGTCTTGACAAACGACGAAATCTCAAGAATGGTGGATACCAATGACGAATGGATTATGACTCGTATCGGAGTAAAGGAAAGACGTATCCTGAATGAAGAAGGGTTAGGTAGTTCCTATATGGCGCGTAAAGCTGCCAAACAGCTGATGCAACGTACTGGCGCGGATCCGGATGATATAGATCTGGTGATTGTAGCTACTTCCACTCCGGATTATCATTTCCCTTCTACAGCTTCTATTTTATGTGATAAGCTAAGGCTGAAAAATGCATATGCTTTTGACTTGCAGGCAGCCTGCAGCGGATTTCTCTATCTGATGGAGACGGCGGCCAATTTCATCCGTTCTGGAAGATATAAGAAGGTTATCATTGTGGGAGCCGACAAGATGTCGTCAATGGTTGATTATACAGACCGTGCTACTTGTCCTATCTTTGGAGACGGCGCTGCAGCTTTCATGCTCGAGCCGACAACAGAAGATGTAGGTATTATGGATGCTATTCTGAGAACCGACGGCAAAGGTTTGCCTTTCCTGCATATGAAAGCGGGTGGGTCGGTTTGTCCTCCCTCTTATTTTACTGTAGACAACCACATGCATTACATTTATCAGGAAGGACGTACTGTGTTTAAGTATGCCGTATCCAATATGTCGGATGTTAGCGCGGCCATTGCCGAGAAAAACGGTCTGACAAAGGATAGCATTGACTGGGTGATTCCGCACCAGGCCAATCTTCGTATCATTGATGCTGTGGCACATCGTCTGGAAGTTCCTCGTGAGAAAGTACTGATTAATATCGAACGTTACGGCAATACCAGTGCTGCTACGTTGCCTCTTTGCATCTGGGACTTTGAAGATAAGCTGAAGAAAGGCGACAACCTTATTTTCACTGCATTCGGCGCAGGATTTACCTGGGGAGCCGTGTATGTGAAGTGGGGATACGACGGAAAGAAGCAGTAACATACTATTGCTAAATATAATATGATAAAAACGCATCCTATTTCGATTCGATGCGTTTTTTTGTCTCAATTCAAATACTGAAGTCATGCACAAAGCAGGTTTTGTAAATATCGTGGGAAATCCGAATGTGGGCAAATCCACATTGATGAACGTTTTGGTAGGTGAGCGCATTTCTATCGCCACTTTCAAGGCGCAGACCACCCGTCATCGGATTATGGGCATCTATAATACGGATGACATGCAAATTGTGTTTTCGGACACTCCGGGTGTATTGAAGCCAAACTATAAGTTACAGGAGTCCATGCTTAATTTCTCCACTTCGGCATTGGCGGATGCAGATGTGTTGCTGTATGTGACAGATGTGGTTGAGACTCCCGACAAGCATAATGATTTTGTGGAGAAAGTAGGACACTTGGACGTTCCGGTATTGCTGCTTATCAATAAGATTGATTTAAGCAACCAGGAAAAGCTGGTGGAACTGGTGGAAGCATGGAAGGAATTGCTGCCGAAGGCGGAAATTATTCCTATCTCTGCTACTTCGAAATTTAATGTGGATTATGTCATGAAGCGGGTGAAGGAGCTGTTGCCCGACTCACCTCCTTATTTCGACAAGGACCAGTGGACGGACAAGCCGGCGCGTTTCTTCGTGACCGAAATAATCCGTGAGAAAATTCTGTTGTACTACGATAAGGAAATCCCTTATTCGGTGGAGGTGATGGTAGAACAGTTTAAGGAGGAGGCAAAGAAGATTCATATCAGTGCCGTAATCTATGTGGAGCGTGATTCGCAAAAAGGTATTATCATAGGCAAGCAGGGGAAGGCTTTGAAGAAAGTGGCTACTGAAGCGCGCCGTGATTTGGAGAGGTTTTTCGGGAAAACGATATTCCTGGAGACGTTTGTGAAAGTTGATAAGGATTGGCGGAGTTCGGACAAGGAACTGCGTAATTTTGGTTATCAGCTGGATTAAGAGTTATTCATACGACTGTGACAGTCGCAAAAAACAAAGAGTGTGAACTATGGGAAATTTAGTTGCAATCGTAGGACGTCCCAATGTGGGAAAGTCTACATTATTTAACCGTCTGACCAAGACACGTCAGGCAATTGTGAATGAGGAAGCGGGAACCACCCGTGACCGCCAATATGGAAAGACCGAATGGTTGGGACGTGAGTTCTCCGTGGTAGATACCGGCGGTTGGGTAGTGAACTCTGATGATATTTTCGAAGAAGAGATTCGTAAGCAGGTATTGATGGCGGTGGACGAAGCCGACGTGATACTGTTTGTGGTGGATGTGATGAACGGGGTTACGGACCTCGACGAGCAGGTAGCTGCCATCTTGCGTCGTGCCAAGAAGCCTGTGTTGCTGGTTGCCAATAAGACTGATAATCATGAACTGCAATACAATGCTCCTGAGTTCTATAGCTTGGGTTTGGGTGACCCTTATTGTATTTCTGCTGTAACGGGTAGCGGTACGGGCGATATGATGGACCTTATCGTCAGCAAGTTCAAGAAGGAATCTGATGAAATTCTGGACGAGGATATTCCCCGCTTTGCAGTAGTGGGACGCCCTAATGCCGGAAAGTCTTCCATAGTCAATGCCTTTATTGGAGAAGACCGCAACATCGTGACGGAGATTGCCGGTACCACGCGCGATTCTATCTATACCCGCTACAATAAATTCGGTTTTGATTTCTACCTGGTAGATACGGCGGGTATCCGTAAGAAGAACAAGGTGAATGAGGATTTGGAGTACTACTCCGTAATCCGTTCCATTCGTTCCATTGAGAATGCAGATGTATGTATTTTGATGGTAGACGCTACGCGTGGCATCGAAAGCCAGGATTTGAATATCTTCTCCTTGATACAGAAGAATGCCAAGGGGCTGGTGGTTGTGGTGAACAAGTGGGACTTGGTGAAGGACAAGACTGTGAAGGTGATGAAGACTTTCGAAGATGCTATCCGCAACCGTTTCGCTCCGTTTGTGGATTTTCCTATCATCTTTGCTTCGGCACTGACCAAACAGCGTATTCTGAAGGTATTGGAAGAGGCGCGTGATGTGTACGAAAATCGTATGACGCGTATTCCGACAGCTCGTTTGAACGAGGAAATGCTGCCGCTTATCGAGGCGTATCCACCCCCTTCAATTAAGGGTAAGTATATCAAGATAAAGTATATTACGCAGTTGCCCAATACCCAGGTGCCGTCATTTGTTTATTTTGCAAATCTTCCACAATATGTGAAAGAGCCTTACAGACGATTCCTGGAAAATAAGATGCGTGAGAAATGGAAGTTGACCGGAACTCCGATAAATATCTATATCCGGCAGAAGTAAAATATATCGTGATGATATAGTCGATTCTATTAACTGGTTTTATGAAGAGAAAGCGTCCGGAACATAGCTTCCGGACGCTTTCTTATGTAATAGGTTAGAAAATGAGGTGTGGTTTTATCCTTCAAGGTTCTGTATCTCCACTTCTTTGACTTTCCGGAATAGGTCAGATGCAAATATGAAACTGTTCAACCGCTCGTTGGTGGAAGTGAAGATATCGTCTTTATTGCCTTCCCATTCTTTGTGTCCTTCGTAAATATAGATGATTTTTTCTCCGATACCCATTACAGAGTTCATGTCATGAGTGTTGATGAGAGTAGTCATATTGTATTCTCGGGTTATATCTTGTATCAGTTCGTCGATGACAAGCGAGGTCTTGGGGTCAAGTCCTGAATTCGGCTCGTCACAGAACAAGTATTGCGGGTTTAGGGCAATGGCACGGGCAATGGCTACGCGTTTCTGCATACCGCCGCTGATTTCTCCGGGAAATTTGTCTTTGGCTTCAATCAGGTTTACACGCTCCAAGCAGAACATGGCACGACGAGTCCGATCGCGCAGGGTATCGTTGCTGAACATGTTCAGTGGAAACATCACATTGTCCAGTACCGTCATGGAATCGAACAGCGCGGCACTTTGGAAAATCATTCCCATTTCCCGGCGGAGCGCTTTCTTTTCCTTCTTTCCCATGGCGAGGAAGTTGCGGTGGTCATACAACAATTCTCCTTTGTCCGGTGTCAGCAGACCCACGATACATTTCATGAGTACGGTTTTTCCCGAACCGCTCTGCCCTATGATTAGGTTGGTCTTTCCATTCTCGAAAGTGGCATTGATATCTTTCAGTACCTCTTTTTCTTCAAATGATTTGCAAAGTCCTTTCAGTTCAATCATCCCATTAAAAGTTGAGTTAATATTAGGTCGGCGAATAAGATAAGTACGCTGCTGCATACTACGGAGTCGGTGGACGCCTTGCCCACTTCGATGGAACCGCCTTCGACGGTGTAACCGAAGAATGCCGATACGCTGGCAATGATAAAGGCAAAGAACAGCGACTTGATGATGCCGCACCAAATAAACCATTCGACAAACATGTACTGCAAGCCGTATTCCAAATCTACTGCCGACATGATGCCGCCGAACCAGCAAGTACAGAAGGCACCTATGATACCGGCGAATATACTGAACGTCACCATCAGTGGAATGGTTGTCACCATAGCGGCAATTTTCGGTAGGATGAGATAGTTGGCAGAATTGACACCCATAATTTCAAGGGCGTCTATCTGCTGGGTGACTCGCATGGTGCCCAGCTCCGAGGCGATGTTTGACCCGACCTTTCCTGCCAGAATCAGACACATGATGGAGGAGGAGAATTCCAGCAGCATGATTTCTCGGGTTACATATCCCACTGTCCATCGAGGCATGAAAGGACTCTCGATGTTCAACTTTATCTGTATGGTGATTACAGCTCCGATGAAGAACGATATCAGCAATACGATGCCGATAGAGTTCACGCCGAGCTGTTCCAACTCGTTGACATATTGGCGGAAAAACATACGCATACGTTCGGGACGGGCAAATACGCGTCCCATCAGTATGATATATCGTCCCACTGTCTTAAGTGCTTTAAACATGACATATAAGTATTTGAATGCAAATGTACACTATTTCGGCTTATTTTTGCTACATTTGCGGCGAAAACCTTTAGAGTATGGAAGAAGAAAAAGGCATAAAGGACAATGTAGAGGAAGTTAAGGAAAATCTGCAGGCCGGACCAAGCTTGACTGCCGGGGCAGAGCCACGGGAGGAAGGTAGCATGGTGCTGCGTACGGAGGATTTGGTGAAAAAGTACGGAAAGCGTACGGTAGTGAGCCATGTGTCCATTGATGTGAAGCAAGGGGAGATTGTCGGTTTGCTGGGGCCGAATGGCGCCGGTAAGACAACTTCGTTTTATATGACCGTAGGGCTGATTACTCCCAATGAGGGACGTATCTTCTTGAATGATTTGGATATAACGAAATATCCGGTATACAAGCGTGCGCAGACGGGTATCGGTTATCTGGCTCAGGAGGCTTCTGTGTTCCGTCAAATGAGTGTGGAGGACAATATTGCATCTGTACTGGAAATGACCGACAAGCCTTTGGAGTATCAGAAAGACAAGCTGGAGAGCCTGATTGCAGAGTTCCGCTTGCAGAAGGTAAGGAAGAACAAGGGTAACCAGTTGTCAGGTGGCGAGCGGCGCCGTACAGAAATTGCCCGTTGTCTGGCCATTGACCCCAAATTTATTATGTTGGACGAGCCTTTTGCCGGTGTAGACCCGATTGCAGTGGAGGATATTCAGCAGATTGTGTGGAAGTTGAAAGATAGGAATATCGGCATTTTGATTACTGACCACAATGTGCAGGAGACGCTGAGCATTACCGATCGTGCTTATCTGCTATTTGAAGGAAAAATTTTGTTCCAGGGTACGCCGGAAGAGTTGGCCGAGAATAAGATTGTACGTGAAAAGTATCTGAGTAATAGCTTCGTACTTCGTCGCAAGGATTTTATGAAGTAATCCCGGATACTGTCGATTGATAGAAATAAAAAAAGACCACTCATTCAGTGGCCTTTTTTTATTTCTCCTTAAATCTCTATGATTAATATTTTGGAGGTCTTGCTTCTTTCACTACCATTTGGCGGCCGAAGAATTCAGCACCGTCTAGTTCGGCAATAGCTTTAGCTGCAGCAGCGTCATCTTCCATTTCTACAAAAGCGATGCCTCTGAAACGTCCGGTGGTGCGGTCATTGATAAATTTTACAGAAGATACTGTGCCGTAATCTTCCATTGCCTTCTGCAGGTCACTCTCCTTAACGCGGTAGTTAAGGTTTCCAACATAAATGTTCATAATGAAATTGATAAAATAAATATAATGAATAAAACTCTCTTGGAAGGAAGGCTGAATAATAAATGGATTACAACGACAGAGAGTTTACAAAAGCGTTCTTGAAAACGGAAGTAAAAACCATGTAATGGAAATCGAAAAACTAATGCGCCATCATTCCGCGACAAAGAAACGCATAAAATTCGGATAAACAATGTTTTTCCTTAATTATTTTTGTAGATTGTCGTGCCTTCGGGCAACTCCCATTTCTCTTCATAGAAACTGGACGGTTCGGTTTATCATCGTCTTTTCCCTGAGTATCTTTCCCATAAACGTCCTCCGTTGTCAGTCCGATGGTTGGGCTCTTCTACCGCTCTATCCAAGAATTAAACTGAAATAAATCGGCAATGTTCTTTTGATAATTGAAAGAATAACGCTAATTTTGCACGCCCATTTGAGATATGGAACAAAGTATAAATCAAATAAATAATTGTCAGAATGAACGTTTCATTACAAAACATTGACAAAGTAAGCGCACTGCTTACTGTAAAGCTTGAGAAAGCAGATTATCAGGAAAAAGTAGACAAATCATTGAAGAGCTTCCGTCAGAAGGCACAGATTCCCGGTTTCCGTAAGGGAATGGTTCCTATGAGCTTAGTTAAGAAAATGTATGGTAAGTCTGCATTGGCTGAAGAGGTGAACAAGCTGCTTTCAGAAACAGTATATAAGTATATCCAGGACAATAAGGTAAATATATTGGGCGAGCCTTTGCCCAACGAAGACAAGCAGCAGGAAATTGATTTCGATACTATGGAAGAGTTCGAATTCTTGTTTGATATTGCTTTGGCTCCGGAATTTAAAGCTGAAGTCAGTGCAAAAGATAAGGTAGATTACTATACTATTGAAGTTACAGACGAAATGGTGGATAACCAGGTCAAGGCTTACACTCAACGTAACGGCAAGTATGACAAGGTAGACGTTTACGAGGACAATGACATGCTGAAAGGTTTGCTTGCTGAACTGGATGAAGAAGGTAATACCAAAGAGGGTGGTATTCAGGTGGAAGGTGCTGTAATGATGCCTTCGTACATGAAAAATGATGAACAGAAAGCTATCTTTGCCGGTGCAAAAGTGAACGATGTGCTTGTATTCAATCCGAATACTGCTTGGGACGGAAATGCTGCCGAATTGTCTTCTTTATTGAAGATTGACAAGGAAGCTGCTCCCGAAGTAAAATCCAATTTCAGCTTCCAGGTAGAAGAAATCACACGTTTCGTTCCGGGTGACTTGACTCAGGAAATTTTCGACCAGGTATTTGGCGAAGGTAATGTGAAAACGGAAGAGGAATTCCGTGCCAAAGTGAAGGAAGTTATTGCCAACCAGTTCGTGGCAGACAGTGACTATAAGTTCTTGATTGACGCACGTAAGATGCTGACAGAGAAAGTAGGCAAGCTGGAATTCCCGGATGCATTACTGAAGCGCATTATGCGTCTGAACAATCCTGACAAGGAAGAAAGCTTTGTAGAGGACAACTATGACAAGAGCATCGAAGAGCTGACTTGGCACCTGATTAAAGAACAGCTGGTGAAAGCCAATGATATCAAGGTTGAGCAGGAAGACATCACAAACATGGCTAAGGAAGCTACCCGCGCACAGTTTGCACAATATGGTATGATGAGTGTGCCTGAAGAAATCCTGGAAAACTACTCAAAGGAAATGCTTAAGAAGAAAGAGAGCATAGAAGGCTTGGTTAATCGTGTGGTTGAATCTAAATTGGCTACAGCATTGAAGTCTCAGGTGGAACTGGAGCATAAGAACGTTTCTGCTGAAGAGTTCAATAAGATGTTTGCATAAGAGTAATGTGAGCCTACGGCTAAAATTTATAAAGAAACACAGAGTTTGACAAACTATAACTCTGTGTTTTTTTGTGTCTCTGTGTTCTTTTTTGTTTCTTTGTATCCTTATAAATTAAAAAATAGAAAGAAATGGATGATTTTAGAAAATACGCTACCAAGCATCTTGGTATGAACAGTTTGGTGCTGGACGATGTGATTAAATCACAAGCCGGCTATTTGAATCCCTATATCCTCGAGGAACGCCAGCTCAATGTAACGCAGTTGGACGTGTTTTCCCGTCTGATGATGGACCGCATCATTTTCCTCGGTACGCAGGTTGATGACTATACAGCCAATACTTTGCAGGCTCAGTTGCTTTATCTGGATTCGGTGGATCCGGGCAAGGATATTTCCATCTATATCAATTCGCCGGGCGGTTCGGTATATGCCGGTCTGGGTATTTATGATACCATGCAGTTCATCAGTAGTGATGTGGCTACCATCTGTACTGGAATGGCGGCAAGCATGGCAGCCGTATTGCTGGTTGCCGGTGCCGAAGGCAAACGCTCCGCATTGACCCACTCCCGCGTGATGATACACCAGCCGATGGGAGGTGCCCAGGGGCAGGCCTCAGATATTGAAATCACGGCACGTGAAATCCAGAAGTTGAAGAAAGAACTTTATACCATTATCGCCGACCACTCCCACACTCCCTTTGACAAGGTATGGGCAGATTCTGACCGTGACTACTGGATGACAGCCCAGGAAGCCAAAGAATATGGTATGGTAGATGAGGTTTTGATTAAAAAATAAATATGGCAGATTCAAGAAAGAATAAAAATAGATGCAGTTTTTGCGGTCGCACCGAAGATGAAGTCGGATTTCTCATAACGGGGATGAATGGCTATATCTGCGACAGTTGCGCCACCCAGGCTTATGAGATTACTCAGGAGGCTTTGGGGGCTGGCAAGAAGGCAAGTGCCACGAAGCTGAATCTGAAAGAACTTCCTAAACCCGTAGAAATAAAGAAGTTCCTCGATCAATATGTCATTGGTCAGGACGATGCCAAGCGTTTCTTGTCTGTGTCGGTGTACAACCATTACAAACGTCTGCTCCAGAAGGACGGCGGTGATGATGTGGAGATTGAAAAATCGAACATCATCATGGTAGGCAGTACCGGTACGGGAAAGACGTTATTGGCGCGTACTATCGCAAAGTTGCTGCATGTTCCTTTTACTATTGTAGATGCAACAGTTCTGACAGAGGCAGGTTATGTGGGTGAGGACATTGAAAGCATTTTGACACGTCTGCTCCAGGTGGCGGATTATAACGTGCCCGAGGCAGAGCAAGGTATCGTGTTTATTGATGAGATAGACAAAATAGCGCGCAAGGGTGATAATCCTTCCATAACCCGTGATGTGAGTGGTGAAGGCGTGCAGCAGGGATTGCTGAAACTGCTGGAAGGTTCTGTGGTGAATGTGCCTCCCCAGGGTGGGCGCAAGCATCCCGACCAGAAAATGATTCCGGTCAATACCAAGAATATTCTGTTCATTTGCGGTGGGGCTTTCGATGGCATTGAAAAGAAAATTGCCCAGCGGCTGAATACGCACGTTGTCGGGTATAGCGCTGTACGCAATACGGCAACCATTGATAAGAGCAACATGATGCAGTACATTGCTCCGCAGGATTTGAAGTCGTTCGGACTGATTCCCGAGATTATCGGCCGCCTTCCGGTGCTGACTTATCTGAATCCGTTGGACCGTGCGGCATTGCGCTCCATTCTTACGGAACCGAAGAATTCCATCATCAAGCAATACATCAAACTGTTTGAGATGGACAATGTGAAGCTGACGTTTGAAGATGCTGTATTTGAATATATCGTGGATAAAGCGGTAGAATATAAGTTGGGAGCCCGCGGCTTGCGTTCCATTGTGGAGACAATTATGATGGATGCCATGTTCGAAATTCCGTCAGAACAGAAGGACAATTTTGTTGTGACGTTGGACTACGCCAAGCGCCAGCTTGAAAAGGCAAATATAGCACGACTGCAAAGTGCTTAAGAATCAGATGGTAATACGGGGTAAAACCGACTATTTTACTTTTTATTGAAAAATATTCGATGGATTATGCTTGAAATTTAAGAAGTTGTTTATAACTTTGTTAGGGTTCTTTGTGAAAACAAGGCGGAGTACCACTATTAAAAGTTAACTCAATAAACAACAACCTAATGAATCATGGCAGGGAAGAAGATTAATTTGATAGACCAGCTGAAGAAATACTTCGGGTTCGATACATTTAAAGGAAATCAGGAAGCAATCATAGAGAATCTGTTGGCGGGTAATGATACATTCGTGTTGATGCCTACCGGTGGTGGAAAATCTTTGTGCTACCAACTGCCGTCCTTGTTGATGGAGGGCACGGGTATCGTGATTTCTCCTCTGATTGCCTTGATGAAGAATCAGGTCGATGCGATGCGTAACTTCAGCGAAGAGGATGGGATAGCCCACTTCATCAATTCTTCCCTAAACAAGAGCGCGATAGACCAGGTCCGGTCCGACATACTCAGTGGTAAGACAAAGCTGTTGTATGTAGCTCCGGAATCACTGACGAAGGAAGAGAATGTGGAGTTTCTGAAAACGGTGAAGATTTCGTTCTATGCCGTGGACGAAGCCCATTGTATTTCTGAATGGGGTCATGACTTCCGTCCTGAGTATCGCCGCATCCGTCCCATTATCAATGAAATAGGAAAAGCCCCTCTGATAGCGTTGACTGCGACGGCTACACCGAAAGTGCAGCATGACATCCAGAAGAATCTGGGTATGGTGGATGCGCAGGTGTTCAAGTCATCGTTCAACCGCCCGAATCTCTATTATGAGGTACGCCCCAAGACTGCAAATGTAGACCGGGACATCATCAAGTTCATTAAGAACAATCCCGAAAAGTCAGGCATTATCTATTGCCTGAGCCGGAAGAAAGTGGAGGAACTTGCTGAAATCCTGCAGGCAAACGGAATCAATGCCCGTGCCTATCATGCCGGAATGGATTCGGCTACACGAACACAGAACCAGGATGATTTCCTGATGGAAAAAATTGATGTGATTGTAGCTACCATTGCTTTTGGTATGGGGATTGACAAACCGGATGTGCGCTATGTCATCCATTACGATATACCCAAAAGTCTGGAAGGATATTACCAGGAGACCGGACGTGCCGGAAGAGATGGAGGAGAAGGGCAGTGTATTACTTTCTATACCAATAAAGACTTGCAGAAGCTCGAGAAGTTTATGCAAGGCAAACCTGTAGCAGAGCAGGAAATTGGCAAGCAGCTTCTGCTGGAGACTGCTGCGTATGCCGAATCTTCCGTATGCCGCCGAAAAGCATTGCTTCATTACTTCGGCGAAGAATATATAGAAGAAAATTGTGGTAATTGTGACAATTGTTTAAATCCGAAAAAACAAGTGGAAGCTCAAGAATTATTGTGTACCGTGATTGAAGCTATTCTCGCGGTGAAAGAAAATTTTAAAGCGGACTATATTATAGACATAATACAAGGTAAGGAAACTTCAGAAGTGCAGGCGCATCTGCATGAAGATCTCGAAGTGTTCGGCTCTGGTATGGGCGAAGAAGACAAAACGTGGAATGCTGTGATCCGTCAGGCACTTATTGCCGGTTACCTGAGTAAGGATGTCGAAAACTATGGCTTGCTGAAAGTGACAGATGACGGTAAGAAGTTCCTTAAACATCCCAAATCATTCAAAATAGTGGAAGACAATGACTTTGAGGATGTGGAAGAGGAAGCACCTGCACGTGGAGGCGGTGCGTGTGCGGTAGACCCGGCATTGTACTCCATGTTGAAGGACTTACGAAAGAAGTTGTCCAAGAAGTTGGAAGTGCCTCCTTATGTCATTTTCCAAGACCCGTCTTTGGAAGCGATGGCGACCATATATCCGGTGACTTTGGACGAGTTGCAGAACATACCGGGTGTAGGAGCCGGAAAGGCAAAACGCTACGGCGAGGAATTCTGTAAACTCATTAAGCGGCACTGTGAGGAGAATGAGATTGAACGTCCCGAGGACTTGCGTGTGCGTACTGTGGCCAATAAGTCAAAAATGAAGGTGGCCATCATTCAGGCCATTGACCGTAAGGTGGCATTGGATGACATTGCCATGTCAAAGGGCATTGAGTTTGAAGAGCTGCTGGATGAGATAGAAGCTATCGTCTACTCCGGAACGAAATTGAATATCGACTATTTCTTGGAGGATATTATGGATGAAGACCACTTGCTGGATATCTATGATTATTTCAAGGAATCTACCACTGATAAGATTGACGATGCTCTGGATGAGTTGGGTGATGACTTTACGGAAGAAGAGGTACGTTTGGTACGCATCAAGTTTATTTCAGAGATGGCAAACTGATTGGTTTTAGTTGATAAAAAAGAAAAAAATGTTGCGTGCAAGTATACGGAATGGAATAAAAACCGTATATTTGCACGCAATAAATTTTAAACGCATAGCCCTATGTCATTTATTGCTGATAAGATTGTAATGGATGGATTAACTTATGACGACGTACTGTTAATCCCCGCTTATTCTGAAGTCTTGCCCAAAACAGTCGAACTCTCGACTAAGTTTTCACGAAACATTGAGTTAAAAATCCCGTTTGTAACTGCTGCCATGGATACGGTTACCGAAGCGAAGATGGCTATTGCCATTGCCCGCGAAGGTGGTATCGGAGTTATTCATAAGAATATGTCCATTGAGGAGCAGGCACGTCAGGTAGCTATTGTGAAGCGTGCCGAAAACGGTATGATTTATGACCCGGTGACTATCAAGAGAGGTTCTACGGTAGCTGATGCGCTGGCTTTGATGGCTGAATACAAGATTGGTGGTATTCCGGTGGTAGATGATGAAAGATATTTGGTAGGCATTGTTACCAATCGTGACCTTCGTTTTGAGAAAGATATGAATAAGCGTATCGATGAGGTAATGACTAAGGAGAACATCATTACTACCAATCCTACGACGGATATGGAGGCTGTTTCTCAAATTCTGCAAGAACATAGAATCGAGAAGTTGCCGGTAGTAGATAAAGACAACAAATTGGTAGGTCTGATTACCTATAAGGATATTACCAAGGCAAAGGATAAACCTATGGCGTGCAAGGATAGCAAAGGTCGTCTGCGCGTTGCTGCCGGAGTGGGAGTGACGAATGACACTTTGGAGCGCATGCGGGCTTTGGTGGATGCAGGGGCGGATGCCATTGTCATTGATACGGCTCACGGACATTCCAAGGGGGTTATTGAAAAATTGAAAGAAGCCAAGGCTAACTTCCCTCATATTGATATTGTTGTTGGTAATATTGCTACCGGTGAAGCTGCGAAGGCATTGGTCGAGGCTGGTGCTGATGGAGTAAAGGTGGGCATCGGTCCGGGTTCCATCTGCACTACCCGTGTAGTTGCCGGTGTGGGTGTTCCTCAGTTGTCTGCGGTTTATGATGTGGCAAAGGCACTGAAGGGCACGGGTATTCCTTTGATTGCCGATGGCGGTTTGCGTTACTCGGGCGATGTGGTGAAGGCGTTGGCTGCCGGTGGTTACAGCGTGATGATCGGTTCGCTGGTTGCCGGAACGGAAGAGTCTCCGGGCGATACGATTATTTTCAACGGTCGTAAGTTCAAGTCCTATCGGGGTATGGGGTCGCTGGAAGCTATGGAAAATGGTTCCAAGGACCGCTACTTCCAAAGCGGTACCAGTGACGTGAAGAAATTGGTTCCAGAGGGCATTGCTGCCCGCGTTCCTTATAAAGGTACTTTGTATGAAGTGATTTATCAGTTGGTTGGCGGTCTGCGTGCCGGTATGGGCTATTGCGGTGCAGCCAATATAGAGAAACTGCACGATGCCAAGTTTACCCGCATTACTAATGCAGGTGTACTCGAAAGCCATCCGCATGATGTATCTATAACCAGTGAGGCACCGAACTATAGCCGTCCAGAGTAAGATAATAACAAAATAATAGTGAATGCCCGGAGAGAGATTGCCGCTTTCCGGGCATTTTGTTTATATTTGCAGCCGTATAAAAAGAACGGATGGTGCTTATGGTTAGATTGTTTTGGGTGTTTTTCTTCCTCGGGTTCGGATTGGCTGTTTCGGCCCAGGACGATCCGGTACTGATGCGTATCAATGGAAAGGAGGTCCTCCGTTCTGAATTCGAACGTAGCTATAATAAGGGCGGTACCTCTGTCGGTGCAGGCCGGAAGGCATTGGATGCATATGTGAATAAGTTTATAGACTTCAGGCTGAAAATAGAGGCTGCCGAAGTTGCGGGATTGGATACTTCCCGTGTCTTCCAGAAGGAGCAGGATGAGTATCGCCGCTGTCTGATTAAATCATACTTGACAGATGAGGAGACGGCAGAGCAGGAGGCACGGCAGTATTATGACAAGATGAAATCCGGCCGGCGTGCGGGCCGGGTATATGTGAAGCATATTTTTAAATATCTTCCCCAGAATATTTCCGGTCATACCTTGCGTGAGATGGAGTCCAGGATGGATTCTATCTACAGGGCTCTTGCAAAGGAAGGGGGAGCTGTGCCGTCTTTCGATGCTTGCGTCGAGCAATTTTCCGATGAGAAGAAAGCGTTTTGGGTGGGTTGGCTGCAGATGCCGGTGGAGTTTGAGGATATTGTATTCGGGTTGAATGCCGGAGAGATTTCCCGTCCGTTCCTCACTCCTCAAGGCATTCATATCGTGAAAGTACTCGAACAGCAGGAAATCCTTCCTTTTGAGAGGATGAAGGACAAGATAATCCGTTGTCAAACCCGTCGTCATGGAATGGATAAAGGAACGCGGGCTTTTGTGGATAAACTGAAGAAAGAATATCACTATATGCCGGATAAAGCCGGTATCGACGAACTGCTGGCCAAAGGAAGTACTTCCCGTGTATTGTTTACACTGGATGGCAAGGCATACGGTGGAAAAGAGTTTGCCGGATTTGCCGCTGTTTATCCGGCAGGGACGCGCAGACAGTTGGAGGCTTTTACAGTAAAAACGATTCTGGACTATGAAAACTCCCGTCTGGAATTGAAGCATCCCGAATTCTGTGCGTTGGTGCAGGGGCATCGTGACAGCATGTTGCTTGCCGAAATCACTGACCGTGAAGTGGGAAAGAGGAGTGTGGTGGATGAAGCGGGATTGAAAGCATATTTTGAGGCGCACCGTTCGGACTTCCATTGGGACGAACCGCGTTATAAGGGTATTGTGCTGCATTGTACTACCAAGCGGGTGGCGAAGCAAGTACGGAAATTTCTGAAACAGATTCCGGAAGAGGAGTGGATGGATGCCATCCGTCTCACTTTCAATGCCGGCGATACTCCCAAGGTGCGGGCAGAGCAAGGATTATTTGCTCCCGGTGATAATGCATATGTGGATGAATTGGTGTTCAAAGGGAAGAATGCAACCCCGGTTTTGTCATTTCCCTTTACTGCTGTACAAGGTCGTAAGCAGAAGGGACCAGATAGTTGGCAAGAGGTGCGAGAGCCGCTCGTAACCGCTTATCGGAACTATTTGGAAACGCATTGGGTGGCAAAGTTGCGTGCTGCCGGTAAGGTTGAAATTGACCAAGAGGTTTTAAAAACCGTTAATAATCACTGATGCAACCGATTAAAACACTATCTTCGTACCTCAAAACGAAGTAAATATCAGTTGGTGATGCGAACAACCTGCTTTGGGCTTTTAATTTTCCTTCTCTGTGCGGCGTGCAGCGAGCAGCACGACCATAAAGGGTGGACACCGTTAGTGGAGTTGGACGGCAATTTCCTTTACCGGGAAGATTTGCAATCGGTACTTCCTGCCGGTTTGTCCAAAGACGACAGTCTGTTGTTTGCAGAACATTATATCCGTAATTGGGTGGAAGATATTTTGCTGTACGATAAAGCGCAGAGCAATATTCCCAATAACGGTGAGATTGATAAACTTGTGGAGAATTATCGCAAAGCATTGATAATGCATACCTATCAGCAGGCTTTAATACATCAGCGGCTATCAGAGGAGATTTCAGAACAAGACTTGACGGAGTATTACGAGAAGAACCAGGCGCTCTTCAAGGTGGAACGTCCGTTGATGAAAGGCTTGTTCATCAAAGTTCCTTTGACAGCCCCGCAGCTGGGCAATGTTCGTCGCTGGTACAAGACGGAAACCCGTGAGGCGGTGGAACATCTGGAAAAGTACAGTCTGCAGAATGCTGTGAAGTATGAGTATTTTTATGATAAATGGGTGCCGGTATCGGAAGTGCTGGATATGCTGCCCTTGAAGGTTCCTAATGTGGACGAGTATCTGGACAAGAATCGCCATGTAGAGCTGAAGGATACGGCTTTCCATTATTTCCTGAATGTGAGCGATTATCGCCCGGTGGGAGAGCAGGAACCCTATGAGTTTGCCCGTAGGCAAGTGAAGGATATGCTGCTGAACGTGAAGCAGGTGGAATTCATGAAGCAAGTGAAGGATGATTTGTACCAACGGGCGGTGAAAAGAGACAAGATTAAATATTATTTAGAATAAGACACCAAGAATGAAACAGTGTATGAACTTTAAGTTTGTAATTTTATTTGCCTTGACGCTATTAGTCGGTTCTACCGTTTATGGACAAGACAACGTAATTGACGAGGTAGTGTGGGTAGTAGGTGACGAGGCTATACTGAAGTCCGAAGTGGAAGAAGCACGCATGAGTGCATTGTATGAAGGACGCAAATTTGACCGTGACCCTTATTGCGTGATACCGGAGGAGATAGCCGTGCAGAAGCTGTATCTTCACCAGGCTGCCCTCGACAGTATCGAAGTATCCGAGAGTGAGGTTATCCAGCGTGTGGACTATATGACGAACATGTATATCGCCAACATCGGTTCGCGTGAGAAAATGGAGGAATACTTCAATAAGACTTCCAGCCAGATTCGTGAAACGCTGCGCGAGAATGCCCGTGAAGGATTGAAAGTTCAGAAGATGCAGCAGAAACTGGTGGGTGAGATTAAGATAACTCCGGCTGAGGTGCGCCGTTACTTCAAGGATTTGCCGCAGGACAGCATTCCTTATATCCCTACCCAGGTGGAGGTGCAGATTATCACTCAGCAGCCCAAGGTTCCTTTGGAGGAAATAGAAGATGTAAAGAGGCGTCTGCGTGAGTATACCGACCGTGTCAATAAGGGCGAAAGCTTTTCCATGTTGGCTCGTCTGTACTCCGAGGACCGTGGCTCGGCCATGCGTGGCGGTGAAATAGAGTTTTCGGGACGCGGTATGCTGGACCCCGCTTATGCCAATGTAGCTTTCAACTTGCAAGACCCCAGCAAGGTTTCCAAGATTGTAGAGTCTGAATATGGTTTCCATATCATTCAGTTGATAGAGAAGCGCGGTGACCGTATTAAAACACGCCACATTCTGTTGAAACCGCATATTCCGGAAGAAGCTCTGGCTGCCGGTTGTGCCCGTTTGGATTCTATTGCCGATGATATCCGCAATAACAAGTTCTCTTTTGAAGAGGCTGCCTCAGTGCTTTCGCAGGATAAGGATACGCGTAACAATCATGGTTTGTTGCCGAATCCCAATACGAACACTTCCCGTTTTGAGATGCAGGAACTTCCCCCTGAAATAGCCAAGGTGGTGGATAAGATGAAAGTGGGCGAAATCTCCGAAGCCTTCACCATGATTCCGCAAAAGACCGGAAAAGAAGAGTGTGTGATTGTGAAACTGAAGAGCCGTACGACGGGACACAAGGCTACCATTGCCGATGACTATCAGAACTTGAAAGAGATTGTGTTGGAGAAACGCCGCGACGAAGTGCTGGACAAGTGGATTCGTGAGAAGCAGAAGCACACGTATGTCCGTATCAAGGATAATTGGAAGAATAACTGTACGTTCAAGTATCCGGGCTGGATCAAAGAATAATCCGGAAGGATTTACATGGATTTGTATGCAAAAGAAGAATACAAAAAATCATTTCCTGAACAAGCATAGATACCTCCTGGTAGGCATTCTATGCTTGTTTGGCATCTGTCTGCTGAGTGCGCAGGACAAAAAGAAGAGTACTGGTGCACCGGAGAAGAGGAAAGTGGACTCGATTGAACAGAAAAAGACGGAGACGTCGGAAAAGAAGAAGACGCGCGTCGATTTGTTGTACGCAGATGAGGCGCAGGCGGACAAACAGTTGCGTCCTGATGTGCAGGTACTCATCGGTTCGGTGAGGATGAAGCATGACAGTATGTACATGTTCTGTGATAGTGCGCTGATATTCGAAAAGATAAATTCTGTGGAGGCATTCGGCAATGTGCGTATGGAGCAGGGCGACACCTTGTTTATCTATGGAGACTATCTGTATTATGACGGCATGTCGCAGCTGGCCATGCTGCGTGAGAATGTACGTATGATAAATCGTAATACGGTGCTGACAACCGACAGTTTGAACTATGACCGTCTGTACGATTTGGGTTATTACTTCGAAGGCGGTACGCTGACCGACGAGGATAATGTGCTGACTTCCGAGTGGGGAGAATATAGCCCTGCCACCAAGTTGGCTGTCTTCAATCACGACGTGAAGCTGGTCAATCCGAAGTTTGTCTTGACTTCGGATACCTTGAAGTATAGTACAGCTACCAAGATTGCTACTATTTTAGGCCCCTCCGACATTGTGAGTGACCAAAATCATATTTATTCCGAACGTGGCGTGTACAATACGACTACTGAGCAGGCAGAACTGCTCGACCGTTCCGTACTGACTAACGAAGGCAAGAAACTGACCGGTGACAGCCTTTTCTACGACCGCATCTTGGGATACGGCGAGGCTTTTGACAATGTACAGATGAATGATACGGTCAACCGGAACATGTTGACTGGCGACTATTGTTTCTACAACGAACTGACCGGAAGCGCCGTTGCCACCAAACGTGCCGTAGCTATCGACTATTCGCAGGGCGACAGTCTGTTTATGCACGGTGATACTTTGCGGCTGATTACCTACCATATGAATACCGATTCCATGTACCGGGAGATGCGTGCCTATCATAAGGTGCGTGCTTATCGCACGGATGTGCAGGCCGTATGCGATTCGTTGGTGTATAATTCCAAGGACTCTTGCATGACGATGTACACCGACCCTATCTTGTGGCACGGGGAACAACAGTTGTTGGGCGAGGAAATTAAAATTTACATGAACGATAGTACCATCGACTGGGCACATATCATCAATCAGGCCCTGACGGTAGAGAAAAAGGACAGTATTCACTATAACCAAGTTTCCGGTAAGGAGATGAAAGCTTTCTTCATAGATGGAGACATGCGTCTGGTGGAGGTAAACGGCAATGTATTGGTGGTGTATTATCCGGTAGAGGAGAAGGACAGTTCGCTGATTATGATGAACTATTCGGAAGGTGGACTTTTGAAAATGTACTTGAAGGAGAGAAGAATGGAGCGCGGAGTCTTTGTTGGAAAGACTACCGGTACAGCCTATCCTTTGGACCAGATTCCACCAGATAAGAGCAGGCTGCCTTCTTTTGTTTGGTTCGACTACATCCGTCCGCTCAACAAGGAGGACATCTTCGAGTGGAGGGCTAAAAAAGCAGGTGAAGTATTGAAGAAAAGTGACCGGAAACCTGTAACTTCGCCAAGGAATATGCATATTAAACGAAATAATAAGTAGCGTCATGGGAATGTTTGCAATGCGGAAGCCTCGTGGCTTCAATCATAGCTATATCTATGTGGATGAGCGGAAAGAGAAGTTGGCGAAGATGGAAGAAAACGCCAAGCGTGACCTGGGTATGCTGCCGGAAAAGGAATTCTCGCCCGAGGATATACGGGGCAAATTCATAGAAGGAACAACTCACTTGAAGCGGCGCAAGGAGAGCGGACGTAAGCCGATGCATTTGGGCATAATCCTTGTTGTCATAGCTGTGCTGATTTATCTGTGGTATGCCATCAGTAACGGAATCATTTAATAATGATTAATCATTAATCTCTAATCATTAAACATTATCATGAGCGATATCATTCATTTGCTGCCCGATTCGGTTGCCAATCAGATTGCTGCCGGAGAGGTGATTCAGCGTCCGGCATCTGTTGTGAAGGAATTGGTGGAAAATGCAATTGATGCCGAAGCAGAGGAAATACATGTGCTGATTACCGATGCGGGCAAGACCTGCATCCAGGTGATTGATGACGGAAAGGGGATGTCCGAAACGGATGCGCGTCTTTCTTTTGAACGCCATGCAACTTCAAAGATACGCGAAGCTGCCGATTTGTTTGCCCTACGCACCATGGGCTTCCGTGGAGAAGCGTTGGCTTCCATTGCTGCGGTAGCTGAAGTGGAGTTGAAAACACGCCCAGCCAGCGAGGAACTGGGGACGCGACTGTTGATTGCCGGCTCTAAAGTCGAGGGCCAGGAAGCCGTTTCCTGCCCTAAGGGAAGCAATTTTTCCATCAAGAACCTATTCTTCAATATTCCTGCCCGGCGTAAATTCCTGAAAGCCAACTCTACGGAGTTGAGCAATATCCTTACGGAATTCGAGCGTATAGCGCTGGTGCATCCTGAGGTAGCCTTCTATCTGTATAGTAATGATACGGAATTGTTCAATCTTCCGGTAATGCCTTTGCGGCAACGCATCATGGCAGTTTTCGGAAAGAAACTGAATCAGCAGTTGCTGTCCGTAGACGTCAATACGACGATGATAAAGATTTCCGGTTTTGTTGCCAAGCCGGAAACCTCGCGCAAGAAAGGAGCGCACCAATACTTTTTTGTGAACGGGCGTTATATGCGTCACCCCTATTTCCACAAAGCGGTGATGGACGCTTATGAGCAGCTGATTCCTGCCGGTGAGCAAATCTCCTACTTTATTTATTTCGAGGTAGACCCTGCCAATATCGATGTGAACATCCATCCGACGAAGACGGAGATTAAGTTCGAGAATGAGCAGGCTATCTGGCAGATTCTGTCGGCTGCGGTCAAGGAATCCTTAGGCAAGTTTAGCGCTATACCTACTATCGATTTTGATACCGAGGACATGCCGGATATTCCTGCATTCGAGCAGGCTCGTCCGATAGAGCCTCCGAAGGTACACTATAACACGGATTTCAATCCCTTCAAGACGTCTTCCGCTTCTTCCTATGGAGGCGGTGGCAATTATTCGCGCCCCAAAGTGGAGTGGGAGGGGCTTTATTCCGGTTTGGAAAAAGCCAGCAGGATGAACGAGCCGATGGAGGAAGAGCCTTTTGTAGAGGATACGGTTACCGGTACGGCTCCAAGAGAGGAGGAGAGGGTTCCTTATTTCCAGGAAACGGTTCCTTCCGGGGCAAGCGCCTCTTTCTATGGCAATGAGGCAACGGTAGAGAAAGGAGCGCAACACTTCCAGTTCAAGGGGCGTTTTATTCTGACTTCCGTTAAATCGGGTCTGATGCTGATAGACCAGCACCGGGCGCATGTCCGGGTATTGTTCGACCGCTATATGAGCCAGATTCGACAGAAACAAGGCGTATCCCAGGGGGTATTGTTTCCGGAGATTATCCAGTTGCCGGCTTCGGAAGCTGCCGTACTGGAAAGTATATTGGAAGATTTGTCGGCAGTAGGCTTCGATTTGAGCCCGCTGGGTGGCGGCAGCTATGCCATCAACGGCATACCTTCGGGCATAGAGGGGTTGAACCCGGTAGAATTGGTCCGGAATATGGTACATACTGCTATGGAAAAAGGGAATGACGTTAAGGAAGAGGTGCAGACAATTCTTGCATCGACCTTGGCACGTGCTGCGGCCATCGTCTATGGACAAGTGCTGAGCAACGAGGAAATGTCCAATCTCGTGGACAATCTGTTTGCATGCCCATCCCCGAATTATACTCCGGACGGAAAGACGGTGCTGGCGACCATTAAAGAAGACGACATAGAAAAGCTTTTCTCCAAATAAGGAAGAGTACTTTCTTTTGCATCAAGGCAAAAAAAGTACAAATATTCAGAACCTTTTAGTTCTGTTGGCGTTAATTAGACAGTTTGAATGATAAAGAGTTTAATTAACCACTTAACTATTTTAAGGTATATGAAAAAGATTCTAATGTTACTGGCTTTAGCTGGTGTGTCTTCTGTTGCCATGGCGCAGCAAAAGACTGAAGTTGTGGAAGAATTTGGTGTTATCCAGGTTCAGGATAAATATCAGGTAATCACTAATCCGTTCTGGAGTAATTGGTTTTTCTCTATAGGCGGTGGTGCCGAAGTAACTTTTGGAGATAATGATAAGGCAGGAAGTTTTGGCAAGCGTATCAGTCCGACGCTGAATTTTGCCATCGGCAAATGGTTCACCCCGGGACTGGGAGTACGTCTGCAATATAGCGGCCTTCAGGCAAGAGGATATACGTATGATGCAGGTGCTGACTACGTGAAAGGCACTCAGATGGATGACGGCTACTACAAACAGCGTTTCGACTATATGAATCTGCACGGAGATGTGATGTTCAATCTGAATGCGCTGTTTGGAGGATACAACCAGCACCGTGTGTATGAAATCATTCCTTATGTAGGTGCTGGCTTCACTCACAACTACACAAAGCCTCACCGCGAAGCTCTGTCTGTAAACGCGGGTATCATCAATCGCTTCCGTATTTCCAATGCGATAGATATTAACCTGGAGCTGAGCGCAATGGGCGTTGAAGATAAGTTCGATGGCGAAGTTGGCGGCGATCATGGATATGATGGCGTGCTGAGTGCAACGGTAGGGTTGACATACCGTTTCCCCGCCCGTGGATTCCGTCGCCCGATGCCTCAGTTGATTTCTCAGGTAGAGCTGGCTGCCATGCAGGCACAGCTTGCAGAGATGGGAGCTGCCAACCAGCAGCTGCAGAATGCATTGGTGGCTGCACAGAACCAGCCGGTGGCCGAAGTTACGGAAACCGAAGTGATTGTTCCCGATCCGGATATAGCACCGCGTACCGTATTCTTCAATATCGGTTCTGCCGAAGTCTCTCCACGTGAAGCAATGAACTTGTCTTATCTGGCAGACCAGATGAAACAGTTCCCGAACGCCACTTACACTGTAAACGGATATGCAGACTCTGCAACCGGTACGCCGGCATTCAACAAAGAGTTGAGTTTGAAGCGTGCACAAGCCGTGGTCGATGTATTGGTAAAACAATACGGAATTCCTGCTGACCGCCTGAAGGTGGATGCCGGTGGTGGTGTCGATAAGTTCGGACAGCCGATTCTGAACCGTGTGGTATTGGTGAAATCTGCCAATTAGAAAGCTACGAGCTACAAGCTACAAGGAGTTACGAGTTATAGAAATGAGAAGGGGCATGCGTTATTATGACGCATGCCCCTCATTTTTTGTAACCAGTAACTTGTAACAGGTAGCTCCTTGTAACTCGTAACTTCTGTAACTCGTATCTCCTATCCCTTATTCTCCGCCGAATTTCTTTACTTGCTCTGCAATCAGTTCCGCATCATCAAAGTAGTTTATCTTCATAGCCTTGCGTACATCGTCCAAGGTTGCGGCAGCGGTTTCCCTGGCAGTTTCGCAACCTTTCTTCAGCATGTCGTAGATGGCGGGGATGTCTTTTTCAAACTCCTTGCGGCGGTTGCGGATAGGCTCCAGTGTCTCCTGCATAATTTCGTTGAGGAACTTCTTCACTTTCATGTCGCCCAGACCGCCACGTTGGTAGTGGGCTTTCAGTTCGTCCAGATTCGGATATTCGGGCAGATAAAGGCCGAAGTGTTCCGGACGGCAAAAGGCATCCAGGTAAGTGAATACGGTGTTGCCTTCCAATTTTCCGGGGTCTTGCACACGCAGGTGGTCGGGGTCGGTATACATGCTCTTCACCTTCTTCTGCACCTCGTCGGCAGAGTCCGAAAGATAGATACAGTTGCCGAGGCTCTTGCTCATCTTGGCTTTGCCGTCCGTTCCCGGCAGGCGCAGGCAGGCTGCATTGTCGGGCAACAGGATTTCCGGTTCCACGAGGGTTTCACCATATATATAGTTGAAACGGCGTACGATTTCACGAGCTTGTTCAATCATCGGCTCCTGGTCTTCGCCCACGGGCACGGTAGTGGCGCGGAAGGCGGTAATGTCCGCTGCCTGGCTGATGGGGTAGGTGAAGAAACCTACGGGGATGCTTGTCTCGAAATTACGCATCTGGATTTCGGTCTTTACCGTCGGGTTGCGTTGCAGGCGGCTCACGGTCACCAGGTCCATATAGTAGAAGGTCAGTTCGCAGAGTTCCGGTATCTGGGATTGGATGAAGATGGTACTCTTCGTCGGGTCCAGTCCGCAAGCCAGGTAGTCCAGTGCCACCTCGATGACGTTCTGGCGCACCTTTTCCGGATTCTCCATATTGTCCGTCAGCGCTTGTGCGTCGGCGATGAAGATGAAAATCTTGTCGTACAAGCCGGAGTTTTGCAGTTCCACTCTTCTTCTCAATGAGCCTACATAGTGTCCTATGTGCAGGCGTCCTGTGGGGCGGTCGCCCGTAAGGATGATTTTTTCTTTTGCCATATTATGTATTTTTTAGTTTCTTCATTGTATAAAAGCCATTAAGACCGGCAAAGATACCTATAATTATCGAAACCTCAAGGGATGACGCTTTCTTTCCTTTTCACGTATACCTTATGGCTTCCGATGCCGCTTGTATCGATTCCGCTGCCGGGAGTATGTGCCCATTTGCGCAGTTCCACGGTGGCGGTGGAGCGGACGAGTCCGGTCAGTTGCCGGTAGATGCTGACAGTAAGGAAGGCATGCTTGTCCAGATACTGATGCGCCAGAGCCAGACGTTGTTCGGGGGTGTATTTCTTCGACGAGCGTGCGGGTTTCCAGGAGGCACGTTCCAGTTCGCACCAATGGTTGGTTTCTCTAATCAAGGCCTTGTCTGTGCGGAAGTTCACGCCACTTACGTAGATGCTCCGCGCGTTTCGCTTCGTGGTGCTTTCTTGGGGCTGTTCGCGTTCCTTGTCGGGGTAGATGGACAGTGCGGGGGTGAATACGCCCAATCCTTCTATCTTCACCGAGCGTCCCATTCCCATTTCGTGGGCCAGGGCTTCGCCCAGCTCGCAGATAATTCCTTCGGTTACGCCTTTCGAGAATCCCGAGGTCATGGCGATGTATTCCGCCAGTTCGCGCGTGCCGGTCTGTCCGGTCATCACCATCTTGGGGTAGGTGATTGGTTCGCCCGTGCCTTGCAAGTCGGGCATTTCTTTCATTTGGTAGCGTGTGGTCATTGTTGCGTTCTCCTTTCTTTTCTTTCCTTCGTTGCAAAGTCCTTTTCCCTGCGGAGCAAAGTTCTTTTGGTGGCGGAGAAATCTTAGAATAAAGCCTTTATTCCAAGGAATAGAAATTTTATTTTTAAGAATAAAGGCTTTGTTTGTAGAAACAGAATCCTTGTTCTATTTTTGTATAGGCACAAAGGTAAGTTTCCGTGGCGAGAAAAGCAAGTTTTGGTGGGGAGAATCTTCATATTTATCCGCAAATGCCTTTACTGAGATATAGTCTTTCTTTTTTATATGGAATCGCATTTTTCGGAAAAAGATTTCGGTTGTGGGCGACGGCCGCTCTTCTATTATGGAGGATGACGTTTCTTTTATGCAAAAAAATATGCCACAATTTGCTCTTTTCGTAAATAAGTCGTTACTTTGCACAAATTTTAAAGAGACTATGCAATCGCAGGAAATGAGAAGCAAATATAACCTCCGTTCGAATGAATTTCATTCGGGAGCCGTCAGTTTCTCTTTTTTCGAGAAAGATATTTTTAGTTCTTTGGTAATGCGTTAATCCTTTATTGGGTGACGCATTTTTTTTGTGAAATAGCTACAACTCGTAGTTCGTAGCTTGTAACTCGTAACTTAATAGACAACAAGAGAATATGGAAAAGAATTTAAAGAAAGTGCTTGTCTTGGGTTCTGGTGCGCTCAAGATTGGTCAGGCCGGAGAGTTTGACTATTCCGGTTCGCAGGCGCTGAAGGCGTTGCGCGAAGAAGGTATCGGTTCTGTTTTGGTAAACCCGAACATTGCTACTATCCAGACATCGGAAGGTATCGCCGATCAAGTTTATTTCTTGCCGGTAACTCCTTATTTCGTGGAAGAAATCATCAAGAAAGAACGTCCCGACGGCATTTTGCTGGCATTCGGCGGACAGACGGCGCTGAACTGCGGTACGGAACTCTATCAGAACGGAATTCTTCAGAAATATGGCGTGCGCGTGCTGGGTACTTCCGTTGAGGCGATTATGTACACCGAAGACCGTGACCTCTTTGTGAAGAAGCTGGACGAGATTCCGATGAAGACTCCGAAGAGCCACGCTGTGGAGAGCATGGAGGACGCACTGAAGGCAGCCCGCGAGATTGGCTACCCCGTGATGGTGCGCTCGGCTTATGCTCTGGGTGGACTGGGAAGCGGTATTTGTCCGGACGAGGAAGCCTTCATTAAATTGGCCGAAAGCTCTTTCACTTTCTCCAAGCAGATTCTGGTAGAAGAGTCTCTGAAGGGTTGGAAGGAAATTGAATTCGAGGTAATCCGCGATGCCAACGACCACTGCTTCACGGTGGCAAGCATGGAAAACTTCGACCCGCTGGGCATTCATACGGGTGAGTCCATCGTAGTGGCTCCCACTTGCTCATTGACCGACGAGCAGGTGAAAATGTTGCAGGAGCTCTCCACCAAATGTATCCGCCACCTGGGCATCGTGGGCGAATGTAACATCCAGTATGCGTTCAACGCCGAGACAAACGACTATCGTGTCATCGAGGTGAACGCCCGTCTGTCCCGTTCTTCCGCATTGGCTTCCAAGGCTACCGGTTATCCGCTGGCATTCGTGGCTGCCAAGATTGCGTTGGGCTATACGCTCGACCAAATCGGCGAGATGGGAACTCCCAATTCTGCATATGCTGCTCCGCAACTTGATTACCTGATTTGCAAGATTCCGCGTTGGGACTTGACGAAGTTCGTAGGTGTCAGCCGCGAAATTGGCTCCAGCATGAAGTCGGTAGGCGAAATCATGTCTATCGGACGTTCCTTTGAAGAAATTATCCAGAAGGGCTTGCGTATGATTGGTCAGGGAATGCACGGATTCGTGGGCAATGAGGGAGTGGAGTTCGATGACTTGGATTACGAACTGTCACATCCCACCGACCTGCGCGTCTTTGCCATTGCCGAGGCTCTGGAAAAGGGATATGCCATCGACCGCATCTTTGAGCTGACCAAGATTGACCCCTGGTTCTTGGGCAAGCTGAAGAACATCGTAGACTACAAGCAGAAACTTTCCCAATATAATAAGGTGGAAGACATCCCCGCCGACGTGCTGCGCGAAGCCAAAGTGCTTGGCTTCTCCGACTTCCAGATTGCCCGCTTCGTGCTGAATCCGCAAGGCAATATGGAGAAGGAAAACCTTACCGTACGCGCCCGTCGTAAGGAGCTGGGCATCCTGCCCGCCGTGAAGCGCATCAATACGGTGGCTTCCGAACATCCGGAACTGACGAACTACCTCTACATGACGTATGCCGTTCAGGGTTATGATGTGAACTATTATAAGAATGAAAAATCAGTGGTTGTGCTTGGTTCGGGCGCTTACCGCATCGGTTCGTCTGTAGAGTTCGACTGGTGTTCGGTGAATGCCATCCAGACTGCCCGCAAGCTGGGCTACAAGTCCATCATGATTAACTATAACCCCGAAACCGTTTCTACGGACTACGACATGTGCGACCGTCTCTACTTCGACGAGCTCTCCTTCGAACGTGTGCTCGACGTTATCGACCTGGAGCAGCCGCGCGGTGTCATCGTGTCCGTGGGTGGACAGATTCCTAACAACCTGGCTATGAAGCTTCACCGCCAGTCAGTTCCCGTGTTGGGTACTTCCCCCATCTCCATCGACCGTGCCGAAAACCGTAACAAGTTCTCTGCCATGCTCGACCAGCTGGGCATCGACCAACCGGCTTGGCAGGAACTCACCAGCCTGGAAGATGTGAAAGGCTTTGTAGAGAAGGTGGGCTATCCGGTACTGGTGCGTCCGTCTTACGTGCTCTCCGGTGCTGCGATGAACGTATGCTACGATGAAGAAGAACTGGAAAACTTCTTGAAGATGGCTGCCGAAGTATCTAAGGAATATCCGGTGGTGGTATCCCAGTTCTTGCAGAACACTAAGGAGATTGAGTTCGACGCTGTTGCCCAAAACGGTGAAGTGGTGGAATACGCCATCTCCGAGCACGTAGAGTTTGCCGGTGTACACTCCGGTGACGCTACGCTGGTATTCCCGGCACAGAAGATTTACTTTGCAACGGCACGCCGCATCAAGAAAATCAGCCGCCAGATTGCGAAGGAACTCAATATTTCCGGTCCTTTCAATATTCAGTTCCTGGCACGCAACAACGAGGTGAAGGTTATCGAGTGTAACCTCCGTGCATCGCGCAGCTTCCCGTTCGTATCCAAGGTGCTGAAGCGTAACTTCATCGAGACTGCTACCCGCATCATGCTGGACGCTCCCTATACACAACCGGACAAGTCGGCATTCGACATCGACCGTATCGGTGTGAAGGCAAGCCAGTTCTCCTTCTCCCGTCTGCACAAGGCAGACCCGGTATTGGGTGTGGACATGTCGTCTACGGGCGAGGTAGGCTGTATTGGCGACGACTTCTCCGAAGCATTGCTGAATGCCATGATTGCTACCGGATTCAGAATCCCCCGTCCCGAGAAGGGCGTGATGTTCTCCTCCGGAGCCATGAAGTCCAAGGTGGATTTGCTGGATGCCAGCCGCATGCTCTTTGCCAAAGGCTATAAGATTTATGCTACGGCAGGTACAGCCGCTTTCCTCAACGCCCATGGCGTGACGACGGAAGCCGTTTACTGGCCGGATGAACGCCCGGATGCGGAAAACAACGTGATGACGATGATTGCCGACCATGCCTTCGACCTGATTGTCAACATTCCGAAGAACCATACGAAACGCGAGCTGACCAATGGCTACAAGATTCGTCGCGGTGCCATCGACCACAACATTCCGTTGATTACCAATGCCCGCCTGGCAAGTGCCTTTATCGAGGCATTCTGTGAAATGAAGCTGGAAGATATCCAGATTAAGAGCTGGCAGGAGTACAAATAAATTGTTTGCTCTGTAAACGATTGCAGGAGCGGAAAGCCGAAAGGTTTTCCGCTCTTTTGGTATACTGCGTTTATTTCCGTATTTTTGTTCGGGGCTGAGTCTCTGTATGAATCAAAAGAAGAAATAATATGAATGAAGTGGAAAAAATGCGTAGCTCCCAGTTGGCGGATATGTCCGTTCCGGAGATACAGGTGAAGTTCGAGCATGCCAAGCGCTTGCTGGCAAAAATGCGTGTGATGAGTACTTACGATGAGGATTACCGGAGTTTGCTGGAGGAACTGGTGCCAGGTATTCCCGCTACTTCCATCATCTGCCCGCCCTTCCATTGCGACCACGGGGATGGGATCCGGCTGGGTGAGCATGTCTTTGTCAATGCCAATTGCACTTTCCTGGACGGGGGATATATCACGATTGGTGCCCATACGTTGGTCGGTCCATGCGTACAGATATACACTCCCCATCATCCGATGGATTATATCGAGCGTCGTACGGAAAAGGAATATGCCTATCCGGTGACGATAGGAGAGGATTGCTGGATTGGCGGCGGTGCCATTCTGTGTCCGGGCATCACCGTCGGCGACCGTTGTATCATCGGTGCGGGTAGTGTGGTGACGAAAGATATTCCATCCGATAGCATAGCCGTTGGTAATCCGGCAAAGGTCATCCGGAAAAATGAGGCAAAAAAGTGAACGTACTAAATGCTTGAAAAACAGAGTGTGTCGCTAAATGACTAAAAAAATATCGAAAAATATTATGCAAAAGTTTTGGTAATGTCAAAATAAGCTGTACCTTTGCATCGCTTTTGAAACGGAAGTGTACGGGCGTTTAGCTCAGCTGGTTCAGAGCATCTGCCTTACAAGCAGAGGGTCGGCGGTTCGAATCCGTCAACGCCCACACAAAATCCAAACACTTTCGTTCATCAAAAGGGCGTTTAGCTCAGCTGGTTCAGAGCATCTGCCTTACAAGCAGAGGGTCGGCGGTTCGAATCCGTCAACGCCCACTGGAAATTTTCATTCGAAGGTGGTCTTGCAAGTGATTGTAAGGCCATTTTTTTATCCGTTAACTTCCTTTTCTTAAAATCTTTATCCTTTATGTCTTGTTACTCAGAAAAAAGCAGTAATTTTGCAGTCCGATAATTATCATCATAAATACGACGTATGAAACTTGATTTACTTACCGCAATCTCTCCGATTGACGGTCGATACAGAGGCAAAACGGATGTTTTGGCTGCCTATTTTTCAGAATTTGCACTGATTAAATACCGTGTACAAGTTGAAGTAGAATACTTTATCACGCTGTGTGAGCTGCCTTTGCCGCAGCTGAAAGGGGTGGATAAGGGTGTTTTCGAAACCTTGAGAAACATTTACCGTAACTTTTCCGAAGCCGACGCGCAACGCATTAAGGACATTGAGAGCGTGACGAACCATGATGTGAAGGCTGTGGAGTATTTCTTGAAAGAAGAGTTTGACAAGTTGGGTGGTATGGACGACTATAAGGAGTTCATCCATTTTGGCCTGACTTCACAAGATATCAACAATACGTCTGTTCCTTTGTCTGTAAAGGAGGCGTTGGAGCAGGTGTACTATCCTCAAATAGAGGAACTGATAGCGCAGCTCCGTGCTTATGCGGAAGAGTGGGCCGCTATCCCCATGCTTGCCAAGACACACGGACAACCGGCTTCGCCTACCCGTTTGGGCAAGGAGGTAATGGTGTTTGTCTACCGTCTGGAACGCCAGTTGGCAACGCTGAAGGCTTGTCCGGTGACAGCAAAGTTCGGTGGCGCTACGGGTAATTACAATGCCCATCATGTGGCTTATCCGGAATATGACTGGAAGGCATTCGGCAATAAGTTCGTTTCCGAAAAGCTTGGCTTGGAACGCGAGGAGTATACTACCCAGATATCCAATTACGATAATCTGTCTGCCATCTTTGATGCCATGAAGCGCATCAATACGGTGATGATTGATATGAACCGTGACTTCTGGCAATATATCTCTATGGAATACTTCAAGCAGAAGATTAAAGCCGGTGAGGTGGGCTCCAGCGCGATGCCGCACAAGGTGAACCCGATTGACTTTGAAAATGCGGAAGGAAACCTGGGCATGGCGAATGCTATTCTTGAGCACTTGGCGGTAAAACTGCCGGTTTCCCGTTTGCAGCGTGACTTGACGGACTCTACCGTGCTCCGCAATGTGGGTATGCCGTTCGGGCATATCATTATTGCCATACAAAGTTCTTTGAAGGGTTTGCGTAAGTTGCTGTTGAACGAACCGGCCATCTACCGTGACCTGGACAATTGCTGGAGCGTGGTGGCCGAGGCTATCCAGACCATTCTGCGCCGCGAGGCCTATCCGCATCCCTATGAAGCGTTGAAAGCGTTGACCCGTACCAATCAGGCCATTACGGAAGCGTCTATCAAGGAATTTATAGAGGGACTGAATGTAAGTGAAGAGATAAAGAAAGAATTGCGGGTGATTACCCCCCATACTTATACGGGAATTTAAGCAACCACAGAAGTGTACCGGAGGAATTTCAACTTTTTACTCCGGCAATTGTTATAGAAACATATAAAATTCAAGGTATAATAGAGACAATGAATGGCCGTGAGGCCAAGGTTTAATTTTATTCGAATAAAAAACAATGAGTACAGAAAACGAAACTTGGCGTGATGCTTCTTCCGCAGAGGAGAACTCAGGTGCCGGCCGCGATGGTAACCAATTTAACAAGGAAGGTGGCTACAGCCGTCCGTCTTACAACCGTGATAATGGCGACCGTCCTTATCGCCCCAGATTTAACAGTGAAAACGGGGACCGCCCGCAGCGTCCTTATAACAGTGACCGCCCTTATCGCCCGCGCTTTAATCCTGGTGCGGACAATGGTGACCGTCCGCAGCGTCCTCGTTACAATAACGATAATGGCGACCGTCCCTATCGTCCGCGCTATAACAGCGAAGGCGGCGACCGTCCGCAACGCCCTTATGGAAACAATTCGGGTGACCGTCCTTACCGTCCGCGCTATAACAGCGAAGGTGGCGACCGTCCGCAACGCCCTTATAATAGTGACCGTCCGCAGCGCCCGCGTTATGGCAATGAGGGTGGTGACCGTCCGCAACGTCCTTATAACGGCGACCGCTCCTACAACAGCGACCGTTCTTATAATACGGACCGTCCCTATCGTCCGCGCTACAACAGCGAAGATGGCGACCGTCCGCAGCGTCCTCGCTACAATAATGAGGGTGGTGACCGTCCTTATCGTCCACGCTTCAATTCGGGTGGTGGAAGACCTGGCGGATACGGCAACAGAGACAGCTATAGCCGTCCAGTCCGTCGTTCGGCCGATTATGACCCCAATGCTAAGTACAGCAAGAAGAAACAGATAGAATATAAGGAGCAGTTTGTGGACCCGAACGAGCCTATCCGCTTGAACAAATTCCTGGCCAATGCCGGTGTTTGCTCCCGTCGCGAGGCTGATGAATTCATCACTGCCGGAGTCGTTTCTGTAAACGGAGAGGTGGTGACGGAATTGGGAACCAAGATTAAGCGCGGTGATGAAGTGAAGTTCCACGACCAGACGGTCAGCATAGAACGTAAGATTTACGTACTGCTGAACAAGCCGAAGGATACTGTGACTACTTCGGATGACCCCCAAGCACGTCGCACGGTGATGGATTTGGTGAAGGGCGCTTGCAACGAACGCATTTATCCGGTAGGTCGTCTGGACCGCAATACTACAGGTGTATTGCTGCTGACAAACGATGGTGACCTGGCTTCCAAGCTGACGCATCCCAAGTATCTGAAGAAGAAGATATATCATGTGCATTTGGACAAGAACCTGACAAAAGCCGATATGGAGCAGATTGCAGCCGGTATTCAACTGGATGACGGGGAAATCCATGCAGATGCCATCAGCTATACGGATGACTTCAAGAAAGATGATGTCGGTATTGAAATCCACTCCGGCAAGAATCGTATCGTGCGTCGTATCTTCGAATCGCTGGGATACAAGGTGATGAAACTGGACCGTGTGTATTTTGCCGGTTTAACCAAGAAAGGCCTGCGCCGCGGCGAATGGCGTTACCTCACGGAACAAGAGGTGAACTTCCTGCGCATGGGTTCTTTTGAGTAATATATAATAAGGTATAATAACTGTTTTATGGAAAAGATTAGTAGAACAAAGATTGTTGACCTGCTGAAGCGTGAAGATTTTGGCGCTATGGTCAACGTGAAGGGCTGGGTTCGTACCCGCAGAGGTAGTAAGCAAGTAAACTTTATCGCGCTGAATGACGGTTCTACAATAAATAATGTGCAGATTGTAGTAGACTTGGGTAACTTCGATGAGGAGATGCTGAAAGAGATTACTACCGGTGCTTGTTTGAGCGTAAACGGTGTGCTGACGGAATCTGTCGGTTCCGGTCAGAAGGCCGAAGTGCAGGCCCGCGAAATCGAAGTGCTGGGAACTTGCGATAACACGTATCCGTTGCAGAAGAAAGGTCATTCCATGGAGTTCCTCCGTGAGATAGCCCATCTGCGTCCCCGTACCAATACGTTCGGGGCTGTGTTCCGTATTCGTCATAATATGGCGATTGCCATCCACAAGTTCTTCCATGACAGAGGATTCTTCTATTTTCATACTCCGATTATCACGGCTTCCGACTGCGAAGGCGCAGGCCAGATGTTCCAGGTGACTACGAAGAACCTTTACGACTTGAAGAAAGATGAGAACGGTTCCATTATTTACGATGATGACTTCTTCGGAAAGCAGGCCAGCCTGACTGTTTCCGGACAGTTGGAAGGCGAACTTGCCGCTACTGCATTGGGAGCCATCTATACATTCGGTCCTACGTTCCGTGCCGAGAATTCCAATACTCCCCGCCACTTGGCAGAGTTCTGGATGATTGAGCCGGAAGTGGCGTTCAATGATATTACGGACAATATGGACCTGGCGGAAGATTTCATCAAATATTGTGTACAGTGGGCTTTGGACAACTGTGCCGACGATGTGAAGTTCCTCAATGACATGTTTGATAAGGGCTTGATTGAACGTCTGCAAGGTGTCTTGAAAGAAAGCTTCGTGCGCCTGCCTTATACGGAAGGTATCAAGATATTGGAAGAGGCTGTTGCCAAAGGGCATAAGTTTGAATTCCCGGTGTACTGGGGAGTTGACTTGGCTTCCGAACATGAGCGCTATCTGGTGGAAGACCACTTCAAGCGTCCGGTTATCCTGACTGACTATCCGAAGGAAATCAAAGCGTTCTATATGAAGCAGAACGAAGACGGCAAGACCGTGCGTGCCATGGATGTACTCTTCCCGAAGATTGGAGAAATCATTGGCGGTTCCGAACGTGAATCGGATTACAACAAGCTGATGACGCGCATTGACGAACTTCACATCCCGATGAAGGATATGTGGTGGTATCTCGATACCCGTAAGTTCGGTACATGTCCCCACTCCGGGTTCGGTTTGGGCTTTGAGCGCTTGCTGCTGTTCGTTACGGGCATGACGAATATCCGTGATGTCATACCGTTTCCGCGTACGCCGCGCAACGCCGAGTTCTAAGTTTCGGAATATACAAACTGGATAAAATCATCCGCACAAACATTCTGTTGTTTGTGCGGTTTTTTTATACCCAAAAATGTTATAATCTCAAAATAAATCTTTATATTTGTGTCTAGCGGAACGACATAACGTTAACCAACATCATACGAATATGAAACGGAACTATTTCTTTACCATGCTGGCAGCGGTGCTGCTTGCGGTAGCGGGAGCCAATGCGCAGGAGAGCGCAGAGTTTAGGCCTGCGGAACTGGCAGGAATTTGGCAGTTATGTCATTATGTGTCCGAAATCCCGGATGTTCCCGGGATATTGAAACCGAGTAATACCTTTAAAGTGCTGAGTGATGACGGCCGCATTGTCAACTTTACAATGATTCCTGGCAAGGATGCCATCATCACGGGGTATGGGACTTATCAGCAGCTGACGGATAATTCCTATAAGGAAAGTATTGAGAAAAACATCCATCTGCCCATGTTGGACCACAAAGACAATATATTGGAGTTTGAAATAGGGGACGACGGGGTAATGTACCTGAAGTATTTTATAGCTAAGGACTTGAATGGGAATGAACTGAATACATGGTTCCATGAAACATGGAAGCGGGTGGGCATGCCCGCGAAATTCCCCGAGGACCTTGTCCGTTGATATTTCTTTCTCTTTCCCGTTTCTTTCTCAATGCAGCTTTGAAGGTCTTCTATGATGGCATTGGCCGATGAAGGCCGCATCATAAAGAGTTGTTCTAGCGGAGATTCTTTCGTTTCTCCGCAGGATAACTTTGTCTGTTGTATATCAGCCAAGTGGCTCTCTAAAAAAAAGTGGAAAACTTTTGCCAGTTCTAAGAAAAACCGTACCTTTGCAAGCCGATTATTATCTCAAAAGGATAAGCATTTAATTCATAGCGAGTTAATCTTCCATTGTCCGGGATGACTGGCTTGCGGTGAAGAAAAACATTTTAGTAGTAACATTTTAAAAAACAATTAAGAGTGGATACTTTAAGTTACAAGACCATTTCTGCAAACAAAGCTACAGTGACTAAAGAATGGGTCATTGTTGACGCTACAGACCAGGTATTGGGTCGTCTGGGCGCAAAAGTTGCGAAACTGTTGAGAGGAAAGTATAAACCTAACTTTACCCCTCACGTAGATTGTGGCGATAATGTAATCATTATCAACGCCGACAAAGTAAAATTAACCGGTAACAAGTGGAATGACAAGGTATATCTGTCATATACAGGTTATCCTGGCGGCCAGAGAGAAATCACTCCTGCCCGTTTGCAGGCAAAACCGAACGGTGATGACAAGTTACTGAGAAAAGTAGTAAAGGGTATGTTGCCTAAGAACAAGTTGGGCGCAAAATTGCTGGGCAATATGTATGTATATGCCGGCAGCGAGCACAAACACGATGCTCAGAACCCGAAAATGATTGATATTAACGTACTTAAATAAGAGATAATGGAAGTAGTAAATGCATTAGGCAGACGTAAAAGTGCAATTGCACGTATTTTCGTAAGCGAAGGTACTGGAAAGATTACTATTAATAAGAGAGACCTCGCAGAGTACTTTCCATCAAGCATTCTTCAGTATGTAGTTAAACAGCCGTTGAATAAGCTGGGTGTTGCTGAAAAGTACGACATCAAAGTTAATCTCTGCGGTGGCGGTTTCACCGGCCAGTCTCAGGCTTTGCGTTTGGCAATTGCCCGCGCACTGGTGAAAATCAATGCTGAGGACAAGGCTGCTCTCCGTTCTGAAGGTTTCATGACTCGTGATCCTCGTTCTGTTGAACGTAAGAAACCGGGACAACCGAAAGCACGTCGTAGATTCCAGTTCAGTAAACGTTAAGAGTTGGAGAACGGTTGGGGCGGACAAGTTGCTTAATTCTCGACTTTCACCTCTCAACTCTCAACTGAAAAAGCGTTTAGTATCTAAACTACCGGGACTCTTCAGATTCAGACTACCCGGCGGTTGGTTTAGAAGAAACAAAAAAGAAAGTAAACGATTAATTTAAAAGAAAATGTCTAGAACAAATTTTGATACATTATTAGAAGCCGGTTGCCACTTCGGTCACTTGAAAAGAAAGTGGAACCCTGCAATGGCTCCTTACATCTTCATGGAGCGCAATGGTATTCACATCATTGACCTCAACAAGACGGTTGCTAAAATTGACGAAGCTGCTGAAGCTTTGAAGCAAATCGCTAAATCAGGAAAGAAAGTCCTGTTTGTTGCTACTAAAAAACAAGCTAAGCAGGTGGTTGCCGATAAGGCTGCATCTGTAAATATGCCTTATGTAATCGAGCGTTGGCCGGGTGGTATGTTGACTAACTTCCCGACTATCCGTAAGGCTGTCAAGAAGATGGCTACCATCGACAAGTTGACAAGCGACGGTACCTATTCAAACCTCTCCAAGAGAGAAATTCTTCAGATTTCACGTCAACGTGCAAAGTTGGACAAGACTTTGGGCTCTATCGCTGACCTGACTCGTCTGCCGTCTGCTCTGTTCGTTATCGACGTAATGAAGGAAAACATCGCAGTTCGTGAAGCTAACCGTCTGGGGATTCCCGTATTCGGTATCGTTGATACAAACTCCGATCCTACGAATATCGATTTCGTAATCCCGGCAAATGATGACGCTACTAAGTCAGTAGAAGTTATTCTTGATGCTTGCTGCGCTGCTATGCAGGAAGGTCTGGAAGAACGTAAGGCCGAAAAGGTAGACATGGAAGCTGCCGGTGAAGCTCCTGCCAACAAAGGTAAGAAGAAAGCTGCAAAAGCAAGACTCGACAAGTCCGACGAGGAAGCAATCAATGCCGCTAAGGCTGCTGCTTTCATGAAGGAAGAAGAGGCTTAATCATACTGTTGAGAGTTGAGAATTGAAAGTTGAGAGTTACTTTACGGCAATTCTCAATTCTCTATTCTCAACTCTCAATTACTTTATAAGGATATTATTAACAATTAAAATAAAAAGATATTATGGCTGTAAGTATGGCTGATATAACCAAGCTCCGCAAGATGACCGGTGCTGGTATGATGGATTGCAAAAATGCTTTGACTGAAGCTGAAGGCGATTTCGACAAGGCAATGGAAATTATCCGTAAGAAGGGACAAGCTGTTGCAGCTAAGCGTTCAGATCGCGAGGCTTCTGAAGGCTGTGTGCTGGCTAAGACTACGGGTGACTTTGCCGTTATCATCGCTCTGAAGTGCGAAACTGACTTCGTGGCTCAGAATGCTGATTTCGTGAAATTGACTCAGGACATTCTGGACCTTGCCGTGGCTAACAAGTGCAAGACTCTGGACGAAGTAAAAGCTCTGCCGATGGGCAACGGTACTGTACAGGATGCTGTAACAGACCGTAGCGGTATCACTGGCGAGAAGATGGAGTTGGATGGTTACATGACTGTAGAAGGTGCAAGCACTGTGGTTTATAACCACATGAACAGAAATGGCCTCTGCACTATTGTTGCTTTCAACAAGGCTGTTGAAGAAGGACTGGCTAAGCAGATTGCCATGCAGATTGCTGCCATGAACCCGATTGCAGTAGACGAAGATGGCGTATCTGAAGAAATCAAGCAGAAGGAAATAGATGTTGCTATCGAGAAGACAAAAGCTGAACAGGTACAGAAGGCTGTTGAGGCTGCTTTGAAGAAGGCTGGTATCAACCCGGCTCACGTGGACAGCGAAGACCACATGGAAAGCAACATGGCCAAAGGCTGGATTACTGCTGAAGACGTGGCAAAGGCAAAGGAAATCATTGCTACTGTTTCTGCCGAGAAAGCTGCACATCTGCCTGAACAAATGATTCAGAATATTGCTAAGGGCCGTCTTGGCAAGTTCTTGAAAGAAGTTTGCTTGCTAAACCAGGAAGACATCATGGACGGCAAGAAGACAGTTAGAGAAGTCTTGAAAGAGGCTGATCCTGAATTGAAGGTTGTTGACTTCAAACGTTTTACTTTGCGCGCTGAATAATTCCGCTTAGAAACGATTCTATAAAAAGAAGTGGCCGTATATGGAGTTGAATTCCTAAACGGTCACTTTTTTATGCCTCTACAGTTGCAGTGAGACGGATGATGCGTTTATCCCACGGGCTTGGTTTGCGTGTATCCTTCTGCCTTCAGGAGGTCGATGACACGTTGTTTGAAGTCGCCTTGCACGATGATTTCTCCATCTTTGGCACTTCCGCCTACTCCACATTTACTTTTCAGCAATTTGCCCAGTTCTTTCAGATTATTGTCGGTGCCCACGAAACCGGTGACAAGAGTGACGACTTTGCCACCCCGGTTCTTGCGGTCCAGCTGTACACGCAGGCGTTGTTGTGCAGGGGGGAGGGTAGCTTGCTCCTCATCGTCATTCATCTCATAGTTGTAGTCCGGGTTGGTGGAATAGACTATATTCAACCGTTCTTTCCAATCATTATTCTTCATACTTCTTTCTTTTAAACTTCCCAAAAGTACGATATTATGTGGAATTATGCAATTAGAAATTATGTTAAGCTTTTGTTGCATCCGTGTTACTGATTAGAAAAAAAGCACTACTTTTGTCAATCGCAATATTGAGAACTTAAATAAGAAACTATGAGCAGTCCGTTACAGAAAAAAGAAACCATGAAGGTGCCGGAACCTACCTTGCGCCGGCTTCCGTGGTACCTTTCTAATGTAAAGTTGCTGAAACAAAAGGGGGAACGATTCGTATCATCCACCCAGATTTCCAAGGAAATCAATATTGATGCTTCACAAATTGCCAAAGACCTTTCGTATGTCAATATCTCGGGGCGTACGCGTGTGGGCTATGAGGTGGACACACTGATAGCTGTACTGGAGGACTTCCTGGGATTTACCAATATACACAAAGCCTTTCTGTTCGGTGTCGGAAGCTTGGGAGGTGCCTTGCTGCGCGACTCGGGCCTAAGCCATTTCGGTTTGGAGATAGTGGCTGCTTTCGATGTGAAGCCCGAACTGGTGGGTACGACACTGAGCGGCATCCCCATCTATCACTCGGACGAGTTCAAGCAGAAGATGCAGGAGTACGATGTCAATATAGGCGTGCTGACGGTACCTATCGAAATAGCCCAGCAGATAACGGATTCCATGGTAGAGGGCGGTATCAAGGCCGTATGGAACTTCACCCCGTTCCGTATCCGTGTTCCCGAGAACATTGTCGTGCAGAACACTTCCCTTTATGCCCATCTGGCCGTGATGTTTAACAGACTGAACTTTAATGAGATCAAGTAATGAAGATTATTGCTGTAGGAATGAACTATGCTCTGCACAACAAGGAGCTGGGACATACACATGAGAATAAGGAACCGGTTATTTTTTTGAAACCCGATTCGGCTATACTGAAAGATGGCAAACCTTTCTTTATCCCCGACTTTTCCAACGAAGTGCATTATGAGACGGAAGTGGTGGTGCGCATCTGCCGTTTGGGCAAGAATATTGCTCCCCGCTTTGCCCATCGCTATTACGATGCGGTGACGGTGGGCATCGACTTCACGGCACGCGACTTGCAACGTAAGTTCCGTGAGGCGGGTAATCCGTGGGAGCTTTGCAAAGGGTTCGACAATTCGGCAGCTATCGGCACCTTTGTCCCTTTGGAACAAGTGGGCGGCAATGTACAGAATTTGGACTTCCATTTGACGATTGATGATAAGGAGGTGCAACGCAGTCATACATCGGATATGCTTTTTCAGGTAGATGAAATCATTGCTTATGTCAGCCGCTTCATGACCTTGAAAATCGGTGACTTGCTGTTCACGGGTACCCCTGTGGGAGTAGGTCCCGTCAGCATCGGACAGCACTTGCAGGGCTATCTTGGGGAAGAGAAAGTACTTGACTTCAATATCCGCTGAGCAGCATTCGGGATTTTTGTCCGTAAACCTCTATGTTAGCTTACTAAACTTCTGCTTTATAAAGCTAAAGTATCCCTTTACTAATTTCGTCCAAACATCTTTTGTCCAAAGAACTTTGTAATCAACGGGTAAATGTTTACTTTTGTGATGTAATCTTGAACTATAGACAGAGAAACCGTACTGCATGAAACGTTTGTTTGCCATCCTTTTCGCTTTGTTTTGCACTATGCCTTTATTCTGCCAAGATAGAGAGGTGGATTCATTGCTTCGGGTGCTTGATGCATCTGTGCAGGGGCGTGAACGATATACACTGGAACGTCAGTCTCAAATCAATGCCTTGCAGTGCCAGCTGAAGGCTACCCGTTCCGATGCGGAATTACTGGAAATCTACCAGGAGTTGTTCGGCAAATACAGCGCCTACCGCATGGACTCTGCCTTGTGGGCAGCAAATCGTTGCGTGGAAGTAGCCCAGCGTATGCCCGTAGCATCGCATCTCTACTCTGCTCGTATGCGTGTGGCAGAGGTGATGATTGGTACAGGAATGTATAAGGAAGGACTGGAAATTTTGGAAGACATTCCCCAGGAGGAACTGGGTGCGATAGATATGTTCTACTACTATAATCTTTATCATAAAGTGTACACGCTGATGGCATCCTATGCTTTTTCAGAAGAATTGCAGGCGTCATACTCCCGGCTGGCATATCAGTACAAAGACTCCATTCTGCGTGTGAAGCGTCCCGATTCGCAAGGCTATCAACTGACTTTGGGCGACAAACTACTGTATGAGGGTAAGTATGACGAAGCCATAGGTGTTTTGGAGGGTTGCTATGATATCCATAGCCAGAAGGACTTCAGCCTTGCCATTCCTTCTGTTGCATTGGCAAGCGTTTATGGTGCCAAAGGAGACCACAAGCAGGAAAAGAAATATCTTACCATCTCGGCAATAGCCGACGTGCAAAGCGGAACAAAGGAATACATTTCGCTTTGGAAACTTGCCAACCTGCTCTATGGCGAGGGCGACATAGAACGTGCGTATACCTATATGGAATGCTCCATGCAAGATGCTACCTTCTGTAATGCTCGCTACCGTACGATGGAGATTTCGGGGATGTTGCCCGTCATCAACTCCACCTACGAGGCCAAGTTGCATGAGGAAAAAGAACAGCTGGTCACCTTATTTATATGGATATCCATCCTGGCGGCAGTATTGCTGGTGGCCTTGGTCTATATTTATCATCAGATGAAGCGCCTTTCCCTTGCCAGAAAGACCATGGATGACATGAACAAGGAATTGAAGCACATCAACGGTGACTTGCAGGAACTGAATGCTCGGTTGCAGGAGTCGAACCGTGTGAAGGAGGAGTACATCGGCTACGTCTTCAACATGTGTTCCGTCTATATAGACAAGCAGGAAGAATTCCGCAAGATGCTGGCAAGGAAAGTGAAGGCCGGGCAGCTGGACGACCTGGTGAAAACCATCCACTCCACCACCTTTGTCACCGGCGAGTTGAAAGAATTCTTCCATACGTTCGACAGCGTCTTCCTGAAACTCTATCCTAAGTTTGTGAACGACTTTAATAACCTTTTGCAGGAGAACGAGCGCATCTATCCTAAAGAGGGCGAACTGCTGACTCCGGAACTCCGTGTGTTTGCCTTGATTCGGTTGGGAATTTCAGATAGCGGAAAGATTGCCACCTTCCTGCATTACTCTTCGCAGACCGTATATAATTACCGCTTGAAAGTGCGGAGCAAATCCTTTCTTTCTAAAGAAGATTTCCTGAATATGGTGCAGAAAATAGGGTAAAACTCCTCCTATGCCCTTTATGTGAATCTACTTTCTTACTTTCTGCTGATTTTCACAATATGCTGTTTTTTAATGTTTTATAGATAAAGCTAATCTGCTTGCGTCTACTTTAAGCTTCTACTCGCCTTTTTCGCGGGACAGTTAATCATATACCTTTGCAACATCGACAAAAGATTAAAGTTAACTGTAGTTTTTTGATAAGTATTAGTTAAGAAGATTGGGTATAAGGATTACATGGAACCGGGCGTGCTTGGTTCCTTTTCTTGGCAAACATTATTTTTATTAACTATATATTGTATTATATGAAAAGCATGATTAAAATCGCAAAGAGTATTCTCCCGTTGCTGGGATTGCTCTTGTCTTTGTCACTTTCGGCACAAGATATTGCAGTGAAAGGACATGTGAAAGACCACACAGGTGAACCACTGATTGGGGCTAACATCTTGATAAAGGGTACCTCTGTGGGAACTATCTCTGATGTGGACGGTAACTTTACTTTGAAAGCTGCCGTCAATGATATTCTCTCCATTACATGTATCGGTTTTAAGGGCCAGGAACTGACGGTTACCGGCAGCAATACACCGCTCGTCATCACTTTGCAGGAAGACACGGAGATGCTGGACGAAGTCGTTGTAATCGGTTACGGTCAAGTGAAGAAAGGAGATGTCACTGGTTCTCTGCTAACTGTGAAGCCGGACGAGCTGAACAAAGGAAAGCAATTGACTGCCGAAGACGCTCTGGTGGGTAAGGTTGCCGGTGTGAACATTGTACCGGGCAGCGGTGCTCCGGGCAGCGGCGGTACCATCCGTATCCGTATGGGAGCTTCTTTGTCAGCAGACAACGACCCACTGATAGTTATCGACGGTGTGCCTGTCAGCAACGCCTCCATCAGCTCTATCAACCCGAATGACATTGCTTCGTTTACGGTATTGAAAGATGCTTCGGCAACAGCCATCTACGGTTCGCGTGCCTCCAACGGTGTCATCATTATCACTACGAAGAAAGGAAACACCGACGGTGTTTCACGTCCCTCTTTCAGCTACAGTGCCAACGTGACGGTGGGCAATGTGTATAAGAAACTGGATGTACTTTCCGCTTCCGAATATCGCGAAGCCTTTGCCAAGTATGCCAATGCTCCGGAGGCTTTCAAGCTGGGTGATGTCAATACCGACTGGCAGGATGAAATCTACCGCGTGGCAATGGGTACAGACCACAACCTCTCCATGACTGGTGCTTTGAAGAATATGCCTTACCGCGTGTCCGTGGGCTATACCAACCAGAACGGTACGTTGAAAAACAACAACTACCAGCGCCTCAATGCCAGTATCGGTTTGTCGCCCAAGTTCTTCGACAAGCATCTCTCTGTTGACATCAATATCAAGGGTAGCATCGAGGACGAAAAGCCGGTTTCCACCAGTGTCATCGGAAGTGCCGTAGGTTTCGACCCTACACGCCCTGTATATCAGAACTATGACGGTAATGTAGGTTTGGGGTACTATATGTGGATGGGTGTAAGTAATACCCCCATCACGCTAGCTGCCTCAAACCCCGTCTCCGACTTGGAACTTGCCGACAAGCAGAACAAGACCAAACGCTCCATCGGTAATATTGCCCTCGATTATAAAATACACGGTTTTGAAGACTTTCGACTGAACCTGAACATGGGGTATGATTTCCTGACGGAAGACAAACACGATAACATGCCTGACTTGGCCCCCGCCATGTACACCGGCAACGAACAGGATGGTACCGGAAAGCGTTATACATATCATAACGACAAACGCAATACACTACTCGACTTCTACGCCAACTATGCCAAAGACTTCAACGACCATAACCTCAATGCCATGGCTGGTTACGGCTGGCAACGTTTCTGGTACAAGAACCATGATACCACTACCGACACCAAGGGTGAGGATCTTACCTCTCCCAAGCACGAGGAAGCTGAACTCTACCTGCTCTCCTTCTACGGTCGATTGAACTACTCTTGGAAACAGCGTTATATGCTGACTGCTACGTTACGTGCCGATGCTTCTTCTCGCTTCTCGCCCGAGACCCGTTGGGGCTACTTCCCTTCCGTAGCCGCTGCATGGCGTGTGAACGATGAGGCTTTCTTGGCAGACAACAAAGTAGTGTCCGACCTAAAACTCCGTTTGAGCTACGGTCAGACCGGCCAGCAGTCCATCGGTTCCTACTACCAGCATTTGTCCACCTATACTGCATCTTACGATGAGTCCAGATACTTGTTCGGTAACAAGTGGTACACCACCTACCGCCCCAACGGCTACGATCCCAACATTAAATGGGAGACTACGGAAACTTACAACATCGGTATCGACTACGGTTTCTTGAACAACCGCATCTCGGGTACGATTGACTACTACTGGCGTAACACGAAAGACCTGCTGAACGACATTTTTGTACCTGCCGGCAGTAACTTCACCAACCGTATCGAAACCAACATCGGTGATATGGAAAGCAAAGGTCTTGAAATCGGTGTGAACTTGGTTCCCATCCAGACCAAAGATTGGGAATGGAACATCAGCGGTAACTTCACTTGGAATGCCTCAAAGATTACCAAGCTGAACACCATCGACAACGAGAGCAACTACGTAAAGACAGGTAACGCCGGAGGTACAGGCCGCTATCTGCAAGTACACATGGTAGGAGAGACTCCGAATACCTACTATCTACTGAAGCAAGCTTATGACGAAAACGGACAGCCGCTGGACGGTAAATACATTGCCAAAGACGGCTCCATCACTTCTAGCGAAGAAGACTCTAACAAGTACGTCACTGGTAAGAGTTCCAAGGCCCCTTACTATTGCGGTCTGTCCACCCGTCTGTCCTACAAGAATTGGGATTTGGGCATCAACGGACACGGTAGCTTCGGTTTCTATGTCTATAACTATGTGGCTGCTTCCAACTCCTTGGATGCACTCTATGGCAGCAACGGCGTTTCCAGCAACATCCTGCGTTCTACGCTCGAAAACAAGTTTACGCAAGACCGCCAGTTCACCGACCATTTCCTGGAGAGAGGCAACTTCTTCCGTATAGACAATATCACCATCGGTCATACGTTCAATAAACTGTGGAACGACGGGACATCGCTCCGTCTCTCCTTCGCCGTACAGAATGTATGCACTTTGAGCGGATACTCCGGTCTTGATCCGGAGCTTTATGACGGAATCGATAAAAACATCTATCAGCGTCCGCGTACGTTCATGCTGGGAGTTAACCTTAATTTTTAATGACTAAAAACAGATACATGATTATGAAAACTAGATATTTCAAATTAGTAACAGTATGTTTGCTGGCTGTGTCACTTTTTGCTTCTTGCCTGGGCGACCTGGATACATTGCCGCTGGATGATAACGAACTGACCGGTGAGATGGTGTACTCTACTCCCGAGGGCTATATCGGCATGATTGCCAAGTGTTATGCTGCCCTGATACAGACAGGGCAGAAGGGTGGTGACGGAGGAGACGGCGATGTGTCGGGCATCGATGAAGGATATTCTGGTTATACTCGTGCCTTGTTCTACTTGCAGGAAGCTTGTACGGATGAAATCGTATTCCAGTCCGGTGGCAGCAAGGGTGTACGTGCCATGCTTTACTTGAATTGGGATGCTTCTACTGAGATTGTGGGTTATCCTTATTACCGTCTTTTCATGACCATTAACTATTGCAACGAGTTCCTACGTGAATGTACAGAGAGCAAATTGCAGGAGAGAGGTGTGTATGAAGCCTTGAAAGACGAGTATCAATACTATTGTGCCGAAGCCCGCTTCATCCGTGCTTATAGTTACAGTATGCTCTGCGACCTTTACGGTTCTACACCCTTCGTGGACGAAACGATGGAAGTAGGTGACATGCCCGAGCAAGCCACTCGCGAGGAAATCTACAACTTTGTGGTGTCCGAACTGGAAGAATTGACCACCCTGCTGAAAGAACCCAAAAAGAACGAATATGCCCGTGTGGACCGTGTAGCAGCCTGGTTCTTGCTGTCACGTGTTTACTTGAATGCCGAAACTTGGGTAGGAAAGAATGAATACACAAACGCATACAAATATGCCAAAAAGGTAATTACGGAAGGTAATTATCCGCTGGCTTCCGATTATCGCCACATCTTCTTGGCAGACAATGAAACTTGTTCCGAAATCATCTGGCCGCTGGTGCAGGATGCAGACTATGCGCAAGGCAGCTCAGGTACTAACTTCCTGATTAAGGCGTTGATGAATGGAGATATGGGCAACTATATCCGGATAGGTGTGAACGGCACCTGGGGCAATGCCCGCGTAAAGACACAGCTGGTGGATATGTTCGAAGAAGAAGACCAGACTTTTGTGGCAGACGACATCTGGGGGAACGGCAAGAAAGACAAGCGTGCCCAATTCTTCTCTATTGGCCACACCAAAGAAACTTGGGTAGAAGGCAAGGAGTTCCAGAGCGATTTCAATAACGGCTACGCCTGCATCAAGTGGAGAAACGTGCGCAAAGACGGCAGTGAACTGGAACCAGGCGGCACGAAGTACTCCTCTGTCGATTATCCGATGTTCCGTACGGCAGATGCCTACTTGATGGCGGCTGAGGCTATTCTGCGTGGCGCCGAAGGTGGTTCGCGTACCGAAGCGTTGGAGTATGTGAATGAAATCAGAGACCGTGCTTACATGTCCGGCAAATATGGTAATGGCGTATCGGGACGCATCAGCGACAGTCGGTTGAATCTTGATTTCCTTTTGGATGAACGTGCCCGCGAGTTGCACATGGAGTTGGTTCGCCGTACAGACCTGATTCGTTTTGGTAAGTTCACCAAGGGATATAACTGGGACTGGAAAGGTAGTGACAATGGCGTGGCAGGTTCTTACATAGGTAAGGATGTGGACGACAAATACAACCTCTTCCCCATTCCGCAGGACGAGTTTACCACCAATCCTAATTTGACACAAAATCCTGATTTCTTGAACTGAAAAGCTTTATTATCCTATGAATTTTAGATTGAAACGAATCGTTTTTTCTACCATTCTTTTTGCCGCATCGGCTGTGCATACATCGTCGTATGCACAAGCCACGCGCGAAGAAATCTTCGATAACATTGCCGTTACCGGAGGAGTGTATTATGCCTATCCGGCACCGGGTGTACAGACCAAGGCACCGAAGGGTTACGAGCCTTTCTATATCAGTCACTTCGGACGTCATGGCTCGCGCTGGCTGATTTCTGACGAGGAGTATATCCGTGTGATGGAAGTGTTTGAAAAGGCACATCAGGCAGGTAAACTTACTCCGCTGGGCGAAGATGTGCGCAAGCGGTTGGCTATTGTCTGGGCAGATGCCGAAGGACGCGGTGGAGACTTGAGCCCAGTGGGCGTGGATCAGCAGCGCGGTATTGCCGAACGTATGTATCAGGCATTTCCCGAAGTCTTTAAAGGTGCGCCGGAGATGTCGGCATGTGCTACACTCGTAATACGTTGCGTACTCAGTATGGATGCCTTCTGCGAACGTCTGAAGGAATTCAATCCCCAACTGAAGATTGAGCGTGAATCCAGCAACAAATACATGCCTTACTTGAACTTTCATACGCAGGAAGCCATGAAGTTCACTTCGCACAAGGGCCCTTGGTACGAGGAGTTCCGCAAATTCGAGAAGAGCCATGTTCGTCCCGAACGTCTGATGAACTCACTTTTCTCCGATAAAGAGTTTGTCCATAAACGTGTGAATCCGGAGGAACTGATGCGCGGTCTTTATGCGATAGCCTCGGACATGCAGGACGTGGAGCAGGAAGTATCGTTCTATGATATTTTTGAGAAGCAAGAGTTATTCGACATTTGGCAGATACACAACTACAAGAACTACGTGTGCGACGGTCCCTCGCCCATGACCAACGGACTGATGGTGGCAAACGCCAAACCGACACTGGAGAACATCATTGCCGCTGCCGACGAGGCTATTGCTTCGGGTAGAAACTCGGCTACTTTCCACTTTGCACATGATGGAAACATTATCCCCCTGGCAGGATTGATGAAGTTGGAGAACTGCTATAACGAGGAGGCCGACCCCGATAAGTTCTATCAGGCGTGGTGCAACTACAAGGTTGCGCCGATGGCAGGAAATATACAGCTGGTGTTCTTCCGCAAGAAAGGCTCGCCGGAAGATGTGATTGTAAAACTGTTGCTGCACGAGCATGAAGTAAGTATCCCGGTGAAGACGGATATGGCTCCTTTCTATCACTGGCAAGATGTGAGAGCTTTTTATAAAGGAATTGTAGACAGTCTGCCCGACAGACCGTAACATATTCTTCATGCTCCATACCGATTGCACGGTTTACTTCCGATTTTCTTTCCACAAGGGGAGCAAAAAACGGCGTAATCCGTGCAATTTGTGTCTTGTTCCTTCTCTTGTTCCTATTTTTTCCGTACTTTCGTATCAACTTAAAGAAGTAACGATATGAAGATACGTGTAGGTTTCGGCTTTGATGTCCACCAACTGGTGGCAGGGCGCGAGCTTTGGCTGGGCGGTATCCGCCTGGAACATGAAAAGGGATTGTTGGGGCACTCGGATGCAGACGTGCTCATCCATACTATCTGTGACGCATTGCTGGGAGCGGCGAATATGCGCGACATCGGCTATCATTTTCCCGATACTGCCGGTGAGTTCAAGAATATAGACAGCAAGATTCTGTTAAAGAAAACAATAGAACTGATAGCTGCTAAAGGCTATTTGGTGGGTAATATTGATGCTACCATCTGCGCTGAGCGGCCTAAGTTGAAGTCCTATATTCCCGAAATGCAACGTACGCTTGCCGCGGTGATGGGAATAGACGAGGATGACATCTCCATCAAGGCCACCACCACGGAGAAACTCGGCTTTACGGGCAGGGAGGAAGGTATATCCGCCTATGCCACTGTATTGATAGTGAAGGAATGACATGAAATAATATCAACTCAATTTAATCATCCACTTATATGAAGAAAATCTCCTTGACCTTTTGTCTGGCACTTTTATCCTCCTTGTTCTGCCCGGCACAAGTATCGCCTTTACAGTTCAACAAGAATGGAGAGTTTAAAATCGTCCAGTTTACAGACATCCACTTTAAGTATGGTAATCCGGCTTCAGACATTGCTTTGAAGCGTATTGGCGAGGTGCTCGATGCTGAGCGCCCCGATTTAGTAGTCTTTACCGGCGATGTGGTCTATGCCGCACCTGCCGATACAGCCATGCGCAAGGTGCTTTCCTATGCTACGGACCGTAAGATTCCTTTTGTCGTAACCTTTGGTAACCACGACAACGAGCAGGGAAAAACACGTGCCGAACTTTATGATGTTATCCGTTCCATGCCTTTCAATATCCAACCCGACCGTGGCGGAGTTGAATCCCCCGACTATGTCCTCACACTGAAATCCTCGGACGGCAAGAAGGATGCAGCCCTGCTTTACTGCATGGATTCCCATTCCTACTCTAAACTGCCCGACGTAAAGGGGTACGACTGGCTCACTTTCGACCAGGTGAACTGGTACCGTCGGCAGAGTGCCGCTTATAAAGCAAAGAACGGTGGCCAACCTTTGCCTGCACTGGCATTCTTCCACATCCCTCTGCCGGAATATAACGAAGCCGCTTCCGATGAGAACGCCATACTGATAGGTACCCGCATGGAAAAGGCTTGCGCTCCGGAGCTGAATACGGGCATGTTCACTGCCATGAAAGAGGCCGGTGATGTGATGGGTATGTTTGTCGGACACGACCATGACAACGATTATGCCGTAATGTGGAAAGGCATTCTGCTGGCTTACGGCCGTTTCACCGGTGGCAATACCGAGTACAACCATTTGTCCAACGGTGCCCGTGTCATTGTGATGAAGGAAGGTGCCCGTACTTTCACCACCTGGATTCGTCTGAAAGGTGGTGAAATCATTGATAAAACAGTCTACCCGGATAGCTATGTGAAAGACGATTGGCGTAAGCGTCCGTTGGTGACGGAATAAGGGTGAACTTAAAAAAGAACGATATGGACAAGATAAGAACCGGATTAGCCGCTTACGGAATGTCGGGACGTGTTTTCCATGCTCCCTTCATCTCCACCAACCCTCATTTTGAATTGACTGCCGTTACGGAGCGCAGTAAGGAACTCTCCCGGGAGAAGTATCCCGACGCTTGTATTGTGCGGAGTTTTGAGGAACTTATCGGACTGGAAGGGTTGGATTTGGTTGTCATCAACACACCGGACAGCACTCATTATGAGTATGCTCGCCGCGCCCTCGAAGCAGGTAAGCATGTGGTTGTGGAGAAGCCTTTCACCACCACCGTAGCAGAAGCTGAGGAACTTGTGGCACTTGCCGCAAGCCGGGGGCTGACCTTGAGCGTTTACCAGAACCGCCGGTGGGACTGTGATTTCCTGACAGTCAAGCAAATACTGTCCAAGGGCTTGCTGGGACATCTGGTGGAGTTTGAGTCCACCTTTCCCCGTTATCGTAATTTCATCAAGCCGAATACTTGGAAGGAAACCGGACAAGATGGCGGCGGCTTGACCTATAACCTGGGCGCCCACGTCATAGACCAGGCTGTGCAACTGTTCGGGATGCCCGAAGCCCTTTTTGCAGATATTGCCACGCTGCGCAAGGACGGCAAGGTGGATGATTATTTCATTATCCATTTGTTGCGTCCCTCAAAAGCGCCTGAAGTGAAGATAACACTGAAATCCAGCTATCTGATGTGCGAGAACGAACCCCGTTTCGTTCTTCACGGCAGGGAAGGGTCTTACGTGAAATATGGCCTCGACCCGCAGGAAGCGGCCTTGACCGAGGGTGTATTACCCGGTACTCCGCACTGGGGCGAGGAGGATGAGTCCTCTTGGGGGCTGCTTCATACCGAAAGGGACGGCAAAGTCGTGCGTGAGTCCTATCCGAGCCTTCCCGGTAATTATGCTGCTTTTTACGAGAATATCTATCGGCATATCCGCCACGGCGAACCTTTGCAGAGCGATGCCCGCGAGGTGATCGGAGTCATCCGCTTGATAGAGGCAGCCTGGGAAAGCAGCCGTATGCAGCGTGTGGTTCGTATCTGATAGAAAATCCTTTACCCGGTAGGGACGTGTAACTTCACATGTGTCAGCCGGGTATATTTGCTGCTTCCTATCATATAGGTACGTGCTATGCGTGCCGATGCTATTTCCATGATTTCCCCTACTTGGTAGGCATGTTCCACGGCAGGCAGTTGGCATGATTTCCGGCTTGCCGTGCGTGCGTTCATCCGGATGCTGACGAAGTTGCCGACGGAGTCTTTCAGTTTCAACACTTGGCGTACGTAGAAATAAGGAGTGGTTCCTTTGAGCTGTGTCTTGTAGGGGTTGTCTTCCAGTCGTACGCTGAGTACGGTCAGTGTCAGGTTCTCCACTCTTTCCCCTTCCTTCCCCAGAAAACGTCCGCCGTTGGTTTGGTACGTTTTTCTTCGTTGTATGTCGAGGTAGACCGAATGGTAAATCTTGGCAATCTGTACGAAACGTTCCTGTTTGGGGATGCGAGGCTGGAATTTGAAGGCTATCCACGTGAGATAGGCAGGGTCTATACGGAGAATTTCGTGCAGGAAGTGGCCGTGGTATTTGCCTATGGAGATAATGTCGTCCCCTTTGCTCTGCATTCTTTTGGCATTATACTCCACAAGCAGCAGGCTGCGCGGCGAGTAGAAGCATAGCGTGCTTGCCATCCGTAGCGTTTCGTGAATGTCGGTGGAAAGGTCGCAAATGTAGAAGATGGACTGTCTTCCGGGCAGTGGAGAGTAAACCCACAAAGTATATTGGGGATGTTCCGGCCGGGGCAGTACGACAAGATAGGCGCCTACTTCCTTATAAGAGGCTCTCCCTTGATTGTATGCATTCAGTTTACTATACAATAAGTCTTGTTCAGTCTGCGGTATACCGGGTATGATTGGATTTGCCATAGCTCGGAATAATTTATTCCAAATATACATTTTTGGAATGAAAGAAACAAGGGGAAGCCAAGAAATATCAGAAACGTACCATCAATTCCAATACTACTTTGTCTTGTTCCGACTCCTTCGCTATGCTGTTTTTGGCATAGAAGTATTTCTCGTAATTCAACCGGAGGTCTGTGCGGAATGCTTTGCTGAGGCTGAAGGTGATGCCACTTGTCAGGCGTTGGCGTTTGTAGTCGGTCACCGTCAATCTGCCGGTTTCCTCATCGGCGGTTTTGGCGTCGCTCTGGTCGGTCATCATGTCATAGCGTAGCAGGAAAGACATTTTGTTGAATACTTTCCGTAACGGCAGATCGTAGTTGATGAAAGTGTTGACGGCATGTACATCTTTGAAGGCATTGTCGGAATATTGCTTGTACAAGTATTCGCCTTCGATGTGGAAACGGCCGGTTTCATAGTAGGCACCGATGTCGTAGGATTGCATACGTACTTCTTCCGGTTGGATGCTCTGCACGCTCAGTGTCAGGTTCAGTCCTTTGGTGAAGAGGAACTGGGCTTTGGCGGAGTAGTTCACTTCCTTGTGCCATTCTTTCTGGTTGGTCAGTCCGGAACCGTTGAAAAGTCCTCCTTCCACGGTGATAGGTACATCGGTGGGCAGGGTATATCCTACTGTGAATCCTACATCCCGTACATTGCCCACTTGCTTGGCGATGAACGACCGGTTGGGGAAGTATTGCTGGTGCGGTGAGCGGTGGGCATCGATGGTGAAGGGAACACGCATTTGTCCGGCGGTGACCGTCAGTCCTTTTGTCGGGAAAAGCCGGGCGTAGGCATCCAGCATCTTGATTTGGCCTTCGTCGGAGAGGTCTATCTCGGCTTTGTAGGCAACAATGGGCAGTACGTTGCCCGTTACGCTGATACGTGCATTGCGTACCTCGAAACGTCCTGCACCCATAGTGGTCTGATATTCGTATTTGGCGCGGATGGTTCCGTGGACTTCCGGCAGGTAGTCTTTCGTTTCCATCTTTTCCTTTTCCATCTTTTTCCCGTCCTCGTTGATGGAAGGGGGCTGGGCAATTGCGGCCAGTGGCAGCAGGGCAATCAGTACTGTCAATACGCTTTTCTTCATGATTTGTTGTTGTCGAATGATTTGTCGGCGGCAAAGTTCGGACATGCGTGTTGTGTTTTTGTGTCATATATGTTGCATTGTTGTTACAAAAGCTGTTGGAGAGGAGAGTTCTTATGGGTACTATTTTAATCTTTTTATGGCTTGATTTAGTTTCTTGTTTTTGTTAATATGTTGTTTATTAGTATTGTATATGCGAAGTGTCAAATGTTTCAGCCTGAAATATCAATGAAATATTCTTATCTTTGGAAGCAATATAAAGAATGTTTGTTTTAGGACCCTGATGCTTATGAAAAGACAGTTGTTTTTAGCAGGAATAAGTTTGATGTTGGGCGGCATGCCGATGCTTGCTCAAGATATATCTCCGGTGAATTCCGTTTCTTACGAATGGAAGAGCGTACCGATAGTGGGAGGAGGCTTTGTGGACGGTATCGTTTTTCACCCAGAAGCTCCTGGTGTCCGTTATTGCCGCACCGATATGGGAGGAGCCTATCGGTGGGACGCTGTTTCCAACCAATGGACGCCTTTGCTGGACTGGATAAGTCTGGATGAAAGTAATCTGCAGGGGGTGGAGAGCATTGCCATCGACCCGCAGAATCCGCAGAACGTGTATATTGCCTGCGGTACGTATACCAGTAGCTCCAATGGGGCCATACTTTGTTCTTATGATGGCGGCAGAACCTTTACTCGTGTCGATGTGCCCTTTACGATGGGCGGCAACGAGAATGGGCGTGGCAATGGGGAACGGATGATGGTGGACCCGCAGAATGGGAATATCATTTATATGGGGACCCGTTTGCATGGCTTGTGGCGCAGTACGGATAAAGGACAGAGCTGGGCACGGGTGGTGTCTTTCCCGGATGTCTCCGAGAAGTTCAATCCCGCCGACCGTGTCGCATGGGGGAATCGCGGCAGTGGCATTGTCTGTGTTGCCTATGATGCACAAGGCACTCGTGATGGGCGCGGCACCTGTGACATTTATGTGGCAGTTTCATTGATGGGCAGGGAAAATCTGTTCGTGAGCCACGACTATGGTGAAAGTTGGCAGCCGGTCGGGGGACAGCCGGTGCAGTATCGCCCCACGCATATGGTCTTGACCGGTGACGGGCAATTGGTTCTGACGTATGGAGATACTCCCGGTCCAAGCCAGATGGGGGATGGAGGCGTATGGAAATACGATACCCGTAAAGGCAAATGGACAGACATTTCTCCCGTCAGACTGCCAGGTGGCGAAAAGGCAGGATTTGGCTATGCAGCCGTATCTGTAGATTCTCGTAATCCGAAGCATCTGATTGCCAGTACACACAGTCTGGGGGGCAAGCACGGTTATAAAAGTGATGAGATGTTCCGTACGACTGACGGTGGCAAGAGCTGGAAACCGATTTTCAAGACGGGATATGAGTATGATTATTCTAAGGCTCCCTATACAAAAGTAGCCCCTCTGCACTGGATGTTCGATATTGAGATAGACCCTGCCGACGCCGAACATGCCATGTTTACCACCGGTTTCGGTGGTTGGGAAACTTTTAATCTCTCTGCCGTGGAATGTGGGGAACCGGTGAAATGGAGTATCATGTCTGCCGGTATCGAAGAGACCGTGCCCCTCGAACTCTATGCTCCCGAAAAAGGGGCGCGTCTGATTTCCGGTATCGGTGATTATGGTGGCTTTACGCATTTCGACCTCAATCGGCCCGACCCGTTGGGCAGCCATGCCAATCCTCATTTCGGAAATACGAATGGAGTGACGGGTGCCTGGCTGAAGCAGGATTTGATAGTCAGGGTTGGTACACTGTTCGGCCATCAGCCGGGTGCAAAGACTATTTCATATTCAGAAGATGGAGGCAGGCACTGGACTATGTGTGCCACTGTTCCGACTGAAAAATCTCGTAATGGGCATATCGCCGTGGCAGCAGACGGCTCTTCTTGGATTTGGACACCCGACCACTCGGAGGCTTATCTGACTCGTGATAAAGGGGCTTCTTGGCAATCTTGTCGTGGTTTGCCTAAGAATATCCGCGTCATTGCAGACAAGGTGAACCCCCAACGTTTTTATGCTGTAGATGCTGTGGCCGAAATATTGTATAGCAGCGAGGATGGTGGGGCGACTTTTCATGCCGACACATTGAATTTAACTGTTAAACGGTTCCAACGGGGTAATGCCGGTGCCGCCGTACGAAGAGGAGATCCGCGTGGAGGGCAAGACCGTATCTACGCTACTCCCGGTCATGAAAAAGATTTGTGGATTGCAGCTTATGATGGTTTGTACCGCTCTGCTGCTTCAGAAAAATTTGATTTCCGTGCTTTGGATAAGGTACGTACCATCTATGCTTTTGGTTTTGGCAAGGCAAAGCCAGGCAATGATTATCCTGCCATCTATCTGATAGGCGTAGTCAACGGGCAATATGGTTTCTTCCGTTCTGACGATGCGGCGAACTCTTGGGTACGTATCAACGATGATGCCCATCAATATGGCCTGGTATTGCATATCTGCGGTGATATGCAGGAATATGGGCGGGTTTATATAGGGACACATGGCCGGGGAATTGTGACGGGAGTACCTACGTCATAATTTTTCCATGCTGCCTTCCTAATCTCTCCGTATCTACTTCTCATCCAGTCCGTACATCTTCCGCTTCTATAGGAGCGAGGATGATACGGACTTTTAGTCTTTTATAATAGCTGTATAGGAACTTACTTTATTTTAGCAAAATATTATTCGTTCATTAATATTTTATATATTTGCATTTCAATCTTCCCATCATTTCTTAATAAATGTTGGCTAATGTTTTATGATGGCATTGCATAACCTTAAATGAAAACCTAATGGTACATTTATATAGATATATCATTTTAATAATCAGTCTTTGCACTACCCAAATGGTTTCCGCATACGGATTGAGATTTCGTGGCGCAGCCAGCCCTATCGACGAAAGGACATCCTATGATGTGTTTGCCCACAGTTGTCCCTCTTTCAAAGACTACTTTGACTTGGAGTTCAACATGGCTCTGTATTCTACCGAGAGTGTCGGCTATGTATTGCGGGTTAAGGGAGCTGACGAAGGACAGATTTTCAATCTTTTCTTTGATTTTCGTGGCGATGACATCTTGTTCCGTTTGAACCAGGAGGGGAAGTGTGTGTTGATAGCCTTGCCTGTCAGTAAGGCGGAGGCGATGAAATCCCATTGGTTCAAGGTGAAGATAGCTTTCAACCTGAAGCAGGATGAGATTACTCTCAAAATTCACGATCAAGAAAAGGTATGTAAGGGGGTGTTGCTCTCTGATGAGTTCAGTCCGAAAATCGTGTTCGGTAAGAGCGACCACATCATTGACGTTCCGGAGATAGCTGTTGACAAGCTGGTTGTGAATGCCGAGCATACTTACACATTTCCCTTGGATGAGGCGGACGGAGAATCTGTCTGTAACCAAGAGGGTACTCTTTATGGAAAAGTGGAGAACCCGATATGGTTGATTAACGAGGCCTATCACTGGAGGAAAGAGGGTGGCTTTGCGTCGGCTTCGGAAGCTGGTTCTTGCTACAATGCCGACAGAAACGAGATTTATTATTTCAACCGTGATTCGTTGTTCGTCTACAATATGGAGACGGGAAGCACTTCTGCCAAGGCTTTTGCCGAACGGTGTCCTGTGAAGCTGTTTCTTGCCGGCAGTTTCTTCGATAGTGGTAGTGAAAGGCTCTATGCCTACGAGGTGTATACCGAGAATGGAGATTCAGAGCCTATGATAGCGAGTTTGGACTTGCATACGTTGGGCTGGAGGGTGGAGAGTTACAGTCGGCTGAGTATGCAATTGCATCATCACTGTTCCTATTATGATGCAGTTCGCAAACGTTACACCATCTTCGGCGGTTTCGGCAATATGTACTACAGCAATAAATTCTATATGTTCAATGCAGAGGAGGGACGTTGGAATACGCTGGGTTCTCTGTCCGGCGATTTTCTTTGTCCGCGCTATTTCTCTTCGGCCGGTTATCTGGACAGTAATCATTCTGTCTACATTTTCGGGGGCATGGGCAATGAGTCGGGCGACCAGGTGATAGGTCGTTGTTATTTTCACGATTTTTATAAGGTGGATTTGCAAGAAATGCGTGTGCAGAAGCTTTGGGACATTTCAGAAGGACAGCCTAATATGGTTCCGGCGCAGGATATGGTTATACTGAATGACTCTTGTTTCTATGTCTTGCGTTATCCCGAGAGTGTCTCCAACTCGTTTTTGCATCTTTACCGTTTTTCTGTAGAAGATGGCAGTTGTCATATATTGGGTGATTCCATTCCCATTTACTCCGACAAAATCACGACGAACGCTCGTCTTTATTACAACGAGCGTCAAAGCAGGCTTTTTGTGACCGTGCAGGAAACAAGCGACGACGTGTCTTCCAAATTTTCTGTCTACTCACTGTTGTTTCCACCGGTTTCTCTTGAAAAATATACTGCAAATAACGGTGGAGGAAATGCTTTACATGTGTGGCTGGTACTGGTAGCCGCGGTTGTGGCTGTAGCTGGCGGAAGCGTGTGGATAGTGTACAAGCGGCATCGAAACTCCGGCAAGGGCGAGGATGGCAAAGCTGTGCGACAGGACAAGGAACAACTTCCTGAAGCCTCTGATGTAAAGGTGGAGAAGATGGCAGTGGATACGGGAACTGTCAATTCGATGTATTTATTCGGTGATTTCTCCGTTTTCGACCGGAACGGACGCAATATCTCCTATATGTTTTCCTTGCGTATCAAGCAGATATTCTGTCTCATTTTGCGTTATAGCGATGCCGACGGAATTTCTTCCAAGCAACTGAGCGATTTGATATGGCCCGACAAGCCAAAGGACAAAGTGAAAAACTCGCGTGGAGTAGCCATCAATCACCTGCGCAAAATTCTAAAAGAATTGGATGGCATAGAACTGGTTTACGAAAAAGGATGTTTCCGTTTCACGCTGTCCTCCGATTTTTATTGCGACTATTTGCGTTTTATGGCGATAGTTGCCGAAAACCGGATAGAGGAGTGCCGACAAGAGTTCTTGTATATCGTAGGGCGTGGCAAGTTTGTCGGCTTTATGGACGGTCCGTTGTTCGACGGTTTTAAGCAAGATGTGGAGTGCCGCTTGGAAGTGCTTGTCTTGCAGTTGATGAAGGAGGCTTTCGAGGCGCAGGATTATGCGGAAACTGTGAGTTTGGCCGAAGCGGAATTCAATATCGACCCGGTGAACGAGACAGCCTTGTCTTGTTGCCTCAAGTCGCTTTTCATACTCAAGCATGAGAATGCCGCTATTGGCACTTACCAGAAATTTGTGGCAGAATACAAAAAATATACGGGGGAAGATTATCCTCATCCTTTCAGTCTTTACTGGAGTTAGTTCCCCGGCACGTTGCATCCGGTGCTTTCAGTCTTCTCTCTTTTTATTCTTCGGTCTGCCTCTTTCAGCTTGTCCGATGGCTCTTGTTGTGTCTGATAAATGTTTACAAAGCGAAAAGCTTTTGACTTCAGTCGCATATTCAGGATACCTCAGTCTTATACTTAGGTACCCTCAGTCGTATACTTAGGGTATCTTAGTCGTATACTGAGATAACACTATTATAAAGCCTCTGATAATTAGCGTTTTAAGAATTAAGGTTCCGGCGTTGATAAAAGAGGACAAATGGACTGTTGGAAATGGGGGGTTAGTAGAACCGTGCGATAATTGTTTGATTCACGTTTCCCCTTTCGATACTTGAAGAGTCAAGTGCAGTCTGTCCTTTCTTTTATGGGTTAAAATAGTTCGGATTAATGTTTTTTTTGTCCCATTATACGCAAATTAACCCTAAAATTAACCCATGCAAAATCAAATTTGTGGTCGAGGGGGCGGTTTACAATGCCCTGAGGCTGATGTGGGCGATTGGCATCGGCTCCTTTGTTATATTAACTTCTAATAATAATTAAACTATGAAACAGGCAAAAAAGCTAAAAGTCTTCGGACTGATGACCATGCTTATAAGTATGGTGTTCATGGTAAGCTCCTGCTCGGATGATGACACGGGCGGAGGGGCTTTATCTTATGGAAAGGTGACGGGTGTCGTCACGGACGATTTATCTTCTCCCCTCGAAGGGGTAACGGTTCAAGTCGATGGTTCCGGTATAACGGCTACACCGGACGGCCCTCGGGCCACGACAAATTCACAGGGTGTATATACACTCGAAAACATTTCAATAGGTACACATATAATTACATTTACGAAAGCCGATTACCAGACGGTAAGCGTTACCGTTGTGGCAGGAAAATTCAACGAAGAACAAGTAGCCGAAGTCAGCCCTAAGATGGAGTATGCAGCTGCAAAAATCAAAGGAAAAGTGACCGATGCAGGAAAGGGAAGTGCTCCGTTGGAAGGGGTGACAGTCAGCATCAGCTCTACGCAGACTACCACCACCGGAAGCGACGGTACGTTTGAAATTGGCAATTTGCCGCTGGCGGACTATACCGTTACATTTACGAAAGATGGTTATGCTTCTATCGTGAAGAAAGTGGTTATGGCCGACTTTGTGGATGGCATTGCTACTACAGACGTGCGCATGGGGGGAACGGAAATCCTGCGCGGACTGACCATCGACGACTTGAAAGCTGCCGAAAAATGGTATTATAACGAATACCGCGGTGGACGAAACGCCGAAAGCTATCCCCACTGGGACTGGGCTTGCAACTACATGTGTACGATGGACTTCCGTGGCGACTGGGAAGAGCAGAACGAAGGTACCACTCTCCGCATTCGCAACAATGAAGACGACCGCAAGAATCCCGCCGACTTGGAGATGTTCGATTCCTTTGTATTCGGAAGCAAGCTGATTACAGAAGACAACTACATGATGACCCTCCAGATTCGTACGCACAGTGCCGACGAAGCTGCTCCGGCATACTATGGCGTGCAGGTGGTAGACCTGGCTGCTGCCGATCCGAAAGCTGAGATGGTGGGCGACGTCAGAACCTATGCCTCGGAAAATTACACTTCTGTTCCGGTAGACTTGAGCAAATACATCGGTAAGGAAGTAATCATTGCCATCGGTACATTCCGCGCCCAGACAGGCGACTACTGGAAGCAATTGGTATTGCGTCGCATCGCTTTTGCCAAGGAAGTTGTTGAAGGATGGGGATGGTTGCCGGGAACAGCAGTCGAAGAACTGGACGGCTGGAAGATGACTCAGGAAATGGTACGTTCTACCATGCCGCAAGTGAAGTCGCAGTTCACGGGTATGAGCCCCATCGGAGGAGGCCGCGATAACTATGTGGACGCTTATCGTGCATGGCGCGAGGTAGACCACGTTTGTGCCGAGTGGTCGTATATGCCGCTCAGCAAAGACCCTGAGGTATTCCCTTCCGAAGGTTATCTGATAAAGACACGTGGTGGGAACAATGTGAGCACAACCGTGCCCGAATCCTATTTCTATGCCAAGTTCTCCATTGCATCCGGACGTAACAAGATGACATTGAAGACCCGCAATTTCAGCGGAACGAATGCCACCTTCTTCAAGGTGACAGCCATCCGCATGGATGGAACTCTTATGCACTTGGCACCTGCCTCCAATACGGCTCAGTTTGCCGAGGCTGCCGCCGACGGTTGCTGGAAGTTTATCCATGAGGCAGGAGGAAAGGGCGATCCGGAAGGATATGCCGATTTTGTTTACGATTTGTCTCAGTTCAACGGAGAAGACGTGATGTTGACTATCGGTATCTTCAAAGGAGAAGAGAACGGCGACGAGAACAAGCTGGTGCTGCGTAGCATAACAATGGAATGACAAACTACTGATATTTAATTATTCTTGAAGCTTTCCCCTTACTTCTTTCTGCATCTTATGGAAGAAGGAGGAGGGAAGGCTGAAGAAACTAATAGTATGATATGAACAGAATGAAAAATTTATTTACTTTACTGACTTTGCTTTTATGGACGTTAGTGGCTTGCAGCAACGACTCTGCTGCTGATGAAAAGCCGGGCAGCGGGGGGACGGATATTCCTGTGGGTAATCTGCCGATGCAGAACGTGGCGCGTGCCATAGAACTGATTGACAATGCCGTGGAGTGCTATTTCACGGGTACGGGCATGGCTATGTCACGTTATTACAATCCTTATACCGGCAATCGTTCCAGCGAGTTGGGCAGTGTGTGGATGTACACCAGTTCCATTGAGGCTGTAAACGCTGCGATGAAAGCCATGAAGACCGGGCAGGCAAAGGGTGAAACGGCTCTTTATGATTCTCACTTTAACCGTTACAAGGAACTCTTGACCCAACTTTATGATAATTTGGAGTATTATGCAGGTACTTTTACGCTGACCTCTTATACGCAGACCAAGCAGTGGACGGTATACGGCGTAAACCGTGGAAACGACAAAGGAGCTGCCCAGGTAGAAGGCATCCTCAATGTTTACGATGACCAGATGTGGCTGGTACGTGAATTATTGGAATCCTATCATATCACTGGTGAGCAACGTTATCTGGAAAAGGCGGAATACCTGATGGAATACGTGCTCGACGGTTGGGATTGCACTCTTGATGAACAAGGCAATCCGTTGGGAGGCATCACATGGGGCCCCGGGTATCTCACCAAGCACTCTTGTAGCAACGGTCCCATTGTCAGCCCGTTGGTGTGGCTTCATGAAATTTACAAAGGCAAGTCAGACGAAGTGACCTACGGTTATGTGGCTGCCGATAACAGCCGCAAGCTGCGCACGGAGAAAAAGTCCGACTATTATCTGGGTTTTGCCAAAGCCGTTTATGATTGGCAAAAGAAGTATTTGCTGAGACCCGACGGAGTGTACGACGACATGATGGGCGGTTATGATTCGCCGGACATAAAATATGTCACCATTGATGGCGAACGCTATCGGACGGGTTCCAAATTGCGCGATCGCGTAGGTCCGGCCATCACTTACAACAGCGGTACGATGCTTTCCGGTGCTGCCGACCTTCTCAGAGCTACGGGCGATGCTGTCTATCGGACGGACTTGGCTGAATTGACTGATAATAGCTTTGCTTACTTTGCCAAACCTGATGCCACAAAACCAGGTTGCTATACATTTGACATCAGTGGATTTTGCAATTGGTTCAACGGTGTGCTGATGCGCGGATATGTGGATGCTTATTCAGCCCACACTGTTGCTGCAAGCTGTATCGAGGCTTTCCAGAACAATCTGGATTATGCCTACGAAAATTATCAATACAAGCATATGCTTCCCACTAACCTGCTGGTGGGCTGGAATAAAGCCGAAAGGACCAAGAACAATGTGGAAGGCATGTTCACTTTTGCTTTTGCAGCCGAGTATGCAGTGTTGGCGAATTATGAATGGAGCAAAAATTAATTTAAAAAATAATGGACTATGAAGAATTTTAGCAAGATGCGACAAGGATTATCCTGCATGGTTATGGCACTACTTCTGATGCTGGTTCCGGCAGATATATTCGCACAAAACTCTATTTCCGTTTCGGGAATAGTCATGGACGATACCAACGAGCCTGTCATTGGTGCTGCCGTCATGGTGAAAGGTACTACCACCGGTGTCATTACCGACATTGACGGACACTACACCATCAGTGTCCCCGCAAACGGTATCCTCAGCTTCTCTTATGTGGGATTGAAAGACAAGGAAGAGAAAGTGAACGGACGTACCACTATCAACATCATCATGGAAACCGATTCCAAGATGATAGACGAAGTGGTGGTGATAGGTTACGGAACACAGCGTCGCGGTTCGGTGACGGGTGCCGTTTCTGCCGTAAAAGGTCAGGATATGATAAAGACCAAGAACGAAAACCCACAGAACATGCTGACGGGACGTATTCCCGGCTTGCGTGTATGGCAGAAGAGCTCTGAACCCGGAACTTTCAACAACAGCTTCGATGTTCGCGGTATGGGGGCTCCATTGATTATCATTGATGGAATTCCCCGGAGTACGGAAGAGTTCCAGCGTTTGAATGCAATGGATATTGATGACATTTCCGTACTGAAAGACGCTTCAGCCGCTATTTATGGTGTACGTGCCGCCAATGGTGTAGTGTTGGTGACTACTAAAAAAGGAGGAGCAGGAAAAACGGAATTCTCTTACAACGGTTCCTACACTTTCCAGCAACCTTCACGTATGCCTGAACTGTGTGACCCCTATGAATCAATGACACTGTTCAACGAAATGTCGATGAACAACATCAACGGCGGTTCATGGATTTTCAGCGAAGAGAGTTTCGAAGCATTCCGCAACGGCACGCGCCGTACAACGGACTGGAACGACCTGATTATCTCTAACGTGGCTCCGCAAACGCAACATGACATCAGTATTTCCGGTGGAACTGAGAAGACGAAGTTTTACATCAGCATGGGTTACTTCTATCAGGAAGGTATATTCCGTTCAGGAGATTTGAACTACAACAAGTTCAACCTGCGCTCTAACATTTCGACTGAAATTGCTAAAGGTATAAAATTCGAACTCGGTGTGAGCGGTATCTCTGACGAACGCAACACGCCTTACACCAGCTCACAAGACATCATCCGTAACTATTGGCGTCAAGGTGTTCTCTATCCTGCATACGCCGATCCCGAGGGGACGATGTTGAACTACAACGGTTTGGATATGGAACAGAACACTGTGGCTATGATGACGGCTGACGTTTCCGGTTACAAGAAGTACAAACAGAAATATTTCCAGTCCTCGGCTACTCTGACGGCAGACTTCGGCGAATACACTCCGGTGTTGAAGGGGTTGACTGCCAAAGCTATGTTCAGTTACGACTACCGTGCCGACAACAACGAAGCTTTCCGTAAAGAGTACTACCAATATGCTTATGACGAGCAGACCGGCACCTACAATCAAAAGGTCTATAATGAAAGTTCACCCAGCAACATGCGCCGCGAATTCTATGACAAGTCGCAGATGCTGGGACAATTCACGGTAAACTACGACCGAACCTTTAACGATGTTCACCACGTGGGCGGTGTTATCGGTTGGGAAGTGCAAAAGCGCAACGGTGACAACTTCTACGCTGTCCGCGACCTGGCATTCTCCATGCCTTACCTGCTGGCAGGTGTGACCGAAGGCCAGATTGGTGCCATGCAGACAGGTAATAACGACCTCTATGAGCAGGCCAACGAAGCCTTGATAGGTCGTATCAACTACTCGTTTGCCGACCGCTACCTGCTGGAAGCACAGTTCCGTTACGACGGTTCCAGCAAGTTTGCCAAGGGACACCAGTGGGGCTTCTTCCCCTCCGTATCGGCTGGATGGAGAATTTCCGAAGAGCCTTTCTTCAAGAGTATCGATGCTCTGAAGTTCGTCAATCAGTTGAAGCTGCGTGCCAGCTATGGTATACTAGGTGACGATGGCGACCTGAATTATGACTGGGCTATGGGGTACACCTACCCTTCGACCAGCGGCAACATGGCCAACGGCGACTACAACGGTTATTCGCCGGGCTACATTTTCGGCGGCAAGTTTATCAGTGCAGCCAGTCCTATGGCATTGCCTAACGAGAACATCACTTGGTTCAAATCGAAGACATTCGACATCGGTTTCGACTTTGAAGGATGGGACGGCCTGCTGGGTGTTTCGTTCGACTACTTCAACCGTTTGCGTACCGGCCGTTTCGCTCGCCGTACCGGTGCCCTGCCTACCGTGGTAGGTGCCACTGCTCCGCGTGAAAACCTGGACAGCGACCGCCAATTCGGTATGGAATTGGAGCTGACCCACCGTAATAAGATTGGTGAAGTAGGCTATAACCTGAAGGGTATTGCTACCGTTACCCGTCAGAAATACCTGACTGCTTCGGAAAAAGGACCTTGGGCCAACTCGTATGATCGCTGGCGCAACGACAACCTGACGAACCGTTATCAAGGGGTACAGTTTGGTTATACTTCCGCCGGTCGTTACACCAGTTGGAACGATATTTGGAATTACTACGGCTTCAAGGAACGCGACGTCCTGCCGGGTGATTATAAGTATGAAGACTGGAATGGTGACGGCGAGATTAACGGTCAGGACGAACATCCGTTTGCCTTTGACCAGACTCCGTGGTTGCAATTCAGCTTGAATGCCGGCCTGCAATGGAAGAACTTCGACTTCAATATGCTGTTGCAAGGTTCTGCACTGGGTTCTATGGAATACAAAGAGCCTCTGCACGAAATTTGGGGTAAGAATGGTGGTGGTGCATTGACACAGTTCCTCGACCGCTGGCATCCTGTAGACCCGAAAGCCGATCCCTATGATCCTTCTACAGTCTGGACTTCCGGTCACTATGCTTACACAGGCCGTTGGGCAAAAAATAATTCTGCTTTCAACCGCGTAAGCACTGCTTACCTCCGTCTGAAGAGCATCGAGTTGGGCTATACCTTCCCAAAACTGAAGCAGATTCCCAATGCCAGCCTGCGTGTTTATGCCAATGCTTACAACCTGTTGACTTTCACTGGCGTGAAGTTCGTTGACCCTGAGCATCCCGATGACGATCTGGGCCGTATGTATCCGTTGAACAAGACCTATACACTGGGAGTTTCCCTCTCTTTCTAAGTAATCAATGATATAAACCTAAAAAATAGTAAATATGAAACATAAACTGATATCCGCGATGTTGTGCATGACTCTCGCCACTTCATGTGTCGATATGGATATTGCTCCCAAAAATATCGTGACTTCCGAGTCGTTGCTTTCCAACGAATCGGGTATGGACATCTACATGGCGCGTCTATATAGCAATATGCCGTGGGAAGATTTCAAATATCTGTCTCAATGGGGTTTGAATTTTAACGGATGGTTGAATTCCATCGGTATCGACGGTACCGGCGAAGCAATGAACCGCGATGGTATTTGCCGTGCGTTTACCGGTGAAGACAATGCTTACTGGGGTAAAGCTTTTGAATTGGTGCGCGATGCCAACTATCTGATTGAGAACCTGCCGAAATACCAAGGCTCTTACGCCGAGATTACCTACAATCACTATTTGGGCGAAGCTTATTACGTGCGTGCCACGGTCTTCTACGCCATGGCCCGTCGTTTCGGTGGTATCCCTTTGGTAACAAAGGTCATCCAGTATCCCGGAGACGGCAACTTGGAAGTGCCCCGTGCCAGTGAGGAAGAAACTTGGAATCAGGTTGTGGCTGACTATGACAAGGCCATCGAACTGATGATGCCCGGCAGTCCCAAGAGCGGCTATAGCAACAAGTACGTGGCTCTGGCTTTCAAGTCGGAAGCGATGCTCTATGCAGGTAGTGTAGCTAAATACAATGAAACGGTAACCGGCCGTCTGACCGGCTTGGGTGCCAAAACGGGTGTACGTGTGATTGGATTCGATGAAAACCGCTGGCAAGAGGCTTCCAAGAAGTATTTCACCGAAGCCTACAAAGCTGCTTCAGAGGTGATTAAAAGCGGTGTGTATTCACTTTACAAGAAGAAATGGGCTGCTAACGATCCGGAAGCGCAATATCAGAATATGGTAGATATGTTCTCCGATCTCAGTAATAATCCTGAGAACATCTATGTGAAGGAGTACGCTTATCCCACGAGCACTCACGCTTACGATTCTTACAACCTGCCGCTTACCTTCAAGGCTCCGTTGAATTGTGGCGTTTGCCCGACAGCCGACTTTGTAGAGCTGTTCGACGGTTTCGACCGTTATCCCGATGGTACCCTGAAGGTGACGACGGGCAATTCTTCTACCGAAGGTAACTACGTTATGTATGATAGTCCGATGGATTACTACAAAAATGCTGAGCCTCGTCTGCGTGCTTATGTCATCTTCCCCGGTGATATGTTCAAAGGCAAGGAGATTGAGATTTATGCCGGTGTTTATACGGGTTCCACGCCTATCAAGCCACTTTTTAGCGACTATTCATATGGTTCGGCCACTACTAAGTATAATCATCTGAATGCTTATAAAGAGAAGCCCAAAACGCTTTATCTCAGTCCGAAATCGGAAGACCAGCAGGAAATTGTGACCTTGCCTGATGGTTCTACGATGACGGCTGCCGGCGAGAACGGCCCTTTCTATGAAGATGGTGGAAGCGCCATGACCGGTCTGTTGGCACGCAAATGGTTGAATCCTGACCCTGCATTTGTTCCCCGAGAAGGAAACAGTGCGCAACCCTTTATCCTGATGCGTTATGCCGAGGTGCTGCTGAATGCAGCCGAGGCCGCTGTGGAACTTTCGTTGGCTGGTGCCTCTTCACCGGATGGTACGGATATGTTGAGCGTAGCCACGAAAGCTATCAATGACATTCGTGAACGTGCCGGTGCCCGGTTACTGACTTCCTCACTGGCTGGCACAATCGACAGCCGCGACATCGTCCGCAAGGAGCGCCGCAAAGAGTTGGCCTTCGAGCATAAGACCAAGTGGGATTTGCGTCGCTGGCGTGTGAACCACTATGAAGGTCGCGACGGATTCTGGGGTGAGCAACGTGACAAGGACCGTTTCAGCAACACGACTCGTTATCGTTTCCGTGGTATCTATCCGTTCTATTCGACGGAGACAGGCAAGTGGTTCTTCGACGTTTGTTTCAACTATACGACTGCCGGTGACAAGGACTTTGGCTACACTCCTTTGGACTATTACTTCTCGATTCCGGGTGGTGAGGTTTCTAAGAGTCCTGTGATTGACCAGCAGCCTAATCGATAAAACTCAATAATTTAAAAACTTAAAACGTATGAAAAAGACAATATTCTATAGCTTATTCAGCGCCCTGTTCATGTTAACCTCGTGTAGTATGTTCGAAATAGACAACTATGAGGAACCTGCCGAGACTATCTGGGGCGAGGTGGTAGATGAAGCAACCGGTAAGCGTGTATTGACCGACCAGGGCAGTGAGGGCATCCGTGTCCGCCTGACCGAATTGAGTTGGGGTGACAATGTGCAACACAACCCGGATTTTTACTGCATGATGGACGGTACATTCCAGAACACGAAAATCTTCAAGGGTGAGTATAATGTCCGCATCGACGGTCCGTTCATTCCGTTAGTACGTGAGAATACAGACGGTACCTTGCTTCACGACGGCTCTGTCAATACTGAAATCAGTGGCACGACGAAAGTGAAGTTTGAGGTGCAGCCCTTCCTGAACGTCGAGTTTGTGGGCAATCCGCAGGTGAGCAACGGTGTCATCAAGGCGCAAGTACGCGTAACACGCGGCGTATCGGATGAAGTCTTCCGTGAGAAAATCCAGCCGATGGGCAATTGGAAGGACGAATACTTGAACGTAACCGACATCCAATTCTTCGTCAGCTACTCAAACACAGTAGGCTACCGGGCACGCGACGAGCGTTGGTCGAGCAGCATCAACTATGAGGGCAAGAGTTTCGAGGGCTTACTGGGGAAGGAAGTTACCATTCAGTCGAATGGCAACGTACCTTCGGGCCGCAAAGTGTTTGTACGCGCTGCCGCACGTATTAACTACGACACACCCGTAGGTAGCGGTACACGCCGTTGGAACTACAGCGAGCCGATGGAAGTGCTTATTCCGTAGCCTGATGGTATACAGCCGGGGCTTTGCCACTATAGTGGCAAAGCCTTGCTTGTATGTGGGCAATCTTTTGTCACTATAATGGCAAGAGTAACGATTAATACCATAAAAACAAGAAACCAATATGAAGCAAAAACATTTTTTGATAAGTTTGGCTGTCCTGGCAACAGGCATCTCCGTAGGTGCCCAAACCAAAGACAATGTCAAGACCACTTTTCAAACCTCACGCGAGTGGAAGCCTTCCATTGACAATAGGGCTGATGCGGTGATGGTGTATGGAGTAGGAGGAAATCCCTCGGACAAGTCACGCAAACTATCTTTCGAAGAACGGGTAAAGTCTTGGAAGGAGCGCGGATATATCATACACTTTATGACCGGTATTGCTTGGGGTGAATATCAGGACTATTTCACCGGACAATGGGACGGGAAATGGCATTTGGACGAGGGGCAGGTCACGCAGGCCGGAGACACGATATGGCACGGTCACATGGTGCCCTATATCGTACCGTCGGAGAATTTTTTAAGTTATCTGAAAGAGAGACATGTGAAGAGAGTAATCGACGCCGGTGTGGATGCCATCTTCATGGAGGAACCGGAATTCTGGGCAAGAGCCGGTTACAGTGAGTCCTTTAAGAAAGAATGGAAAAAATACTATGGCTTCGACTGGAGACCGCAACATGAGTCACCGGAAAATACTTATTTGTCGAGCAAACTCAAGTATTACTTGTACTATCGTGCACTGAATGAAGTCTTCACCTTTGCCAAGGAATATGGTAAAAGCAAAGGGATGGACGTGAAGTGCTACGTTCCCACCCACTCGTTGGTGAACTATTCGCAATGGCAGATTGTCAGTCCGGAAGCAAGTCTTGCTTCACTTCCTTGTGTAGACGGTTACATCGCTCAGGTATGGACCGGAACTTCGCGCGAGCCGAATTTCTTTGACGGTCGCAAACGTGAGCGTGTGTTCGAGACTGCCTATCTGGAGTATGGTTCCATGGAGTCGATGACTGCTCCCACCGGTCGTAAGATGTTCTTCCTGACCGACCCTATTGAAGACTGGCCGCGTGACTGGGCGGATTATAAGAAAAACTATCAGGCCACTTTCACTGCACAGCTACTCTATCCGAATATAGCCGATTACGAAGTGATGCCTTGGCCGGAACGTATCTACGAAGGACTATACCGTACAAGTGCGAATAGCGACAAGAAGGAACGTATTCCCCGTTTCTATTCCACACAGATGCAAGTGATGATTAACGCCCTGAACCGTATGCCTCTGACTGATAATAAACTGACCGGAAGCGAAGGATTCAGCGTACTGATGGCAAATTCCTTGATGTTCCAGCGTTTTCCTACGCATAATGGATATGAAGACCCGCAACTGGCTAACTTTTACGGTCAGGCATTGCCTCTGCTCAAACGAGGCGTACCCGTCAAGACCGTCCACATTGAGAACCTCGGCTATAAAGAAGCGCTGGCTGACACAAAAGTGTTGCTGATGACTTATGCAAACATGAAACCGCTTGAATCCGAAGCGCACAGCCACATAGCCGATTGGGTGAAGAAGGGCGGAGTGCTGATTTACAGTGGGACGGACAACGACCCTTTTCAGAATGTAAGAGAATGGTGGAATACCAACGGGCATAACTATGCTACTCCTTCCGCACATCTTTTTGAGCAGATGGGACTTCCTGCCAGACCGGAACAGGGAGAATACAGTTACGGTAAGGGAACCGTATGTATTGTCCGTACCGCCCCTAAAGATTATGTCCTGCATGAAGGCGGTGACAAAGATTTTTTGTATCTTGCAGCCCGAATGTACGAGCAGAATGCGAAAGCGGGGAAGCTGGAGTTCAAAAATAACTTCTATCTGCAAAGGGGAGATTACGACTTGGCTGCTGTGCTTGAAGAAAGCGTGAGCGACGAGCCGTTTACTGTGGAAGGATGTTTGATTGACCTTTTCGACCCCAAGTTACCGATATACACTTCCAAGCGGATAAATCCGGGTGAGCAAGCCTTGTTGCTGAATGTAGAACGTGTAGCCGGTAAGAAGAAGCCGCAGGTTCTGGCTTCGGCAAGTCGCGAAGAACAGGAAGAACGCGGAAAAGGCCGGTACTCCTATGTGGCGAAAAGTCCTGCCGAGACTTCAAACGTATCGCGTGTGCTGCTGCCCCGTTGTCCTAAGAGTGTGACAGTCGACGGCAGAGAGGTATTCGATGCCAAGCGTTGGCATGTAGCAAGCCATACATATTTGATAGAGTTTGAGAATAATCCTGACGGAGTGTCGGTGAAGTTTTGCTGGTAATCTCAGGCCTTTTATTTTTTAAAGTGTAACAACATAAACAATTATTTTATATAAACAATATGAGAAAAAAGCTTTTATACACCTTGTTGGCTTCATGCCTTTTTGCATGCAGTGACAAGGATACGTCTTACGAAGTCATAAAGAACGACTTGAGAGCACCTGCCTATCCGCTTGTAACCATCGACCCTTATGCCAGTGCATGGTCCATGAGTGATAACCTTTACGACAGCCCCGTGCGCCATTGGACGGGTAAGGATTTCCCGCTGATTGGCGTGGTGAAGGTGGACGGTGTTTCCTACCGTTTTATGGGAACCGAGGAATTGGAGATGAATGCCATCGTGCCCACCTCGCAGCAAGGCGATTGGACGGGGCAGTATACCACAGAGAAGCCTGCGGGCGATTGGACCTCTGCCGGTTACGACGATTCCAAATGGAAGTCAGACCGTGGTGCCTTTGGTACTAAAGAAAATGAGCCTACGGCAAAAACCCAGTGGGGAACCCGCAATATCTGGGTGCGCCGTACGGTAAATATTGACCGTGATTTGACCGGTATACCTGTCTATCTGGAATTCTCCAACGATGACGATGCCGTATTCTACATCAACGGAGTGAAAATACACGGCACAGGAACCACGTGCAACAAGAACAAAGTCGTGAAACTTCCCGATGAGGCTTTGGCGGTTTTGAAGCAGGGCGACAACATCATTGCCGCCGAATGTATCAATCCGGTTGGTAACGGCTTGCTCGACTTCGGCCTGCAGATTCCGAAACATCTGGAAACCGTGTTTGGCAATACAGCTGTGCAGACCTCTGCCGACGTGCAGCCCATGCAGACACACTACGCTTTTACCTGTGGTGATGTCGACCTGAAAGTCACCTTCACGGCACCTCTCTTTATGGAAGACCTGAAGCTGCTGAGCCGTCCCGTGAATTACCTTACTTATAGTGTTGCTGCCCGTGACGGCAAGGAACACGAAGTGGAGGTGTATTTTGAGGCTTCTCCGCGCTGGGCGCTCGACCAGCCTTACCAGCAATCTGCAAGCAAGGGATATGAAGCTGACGGACTGCTCTACCTGAAGAGTGGAAGCAAGGAACAGAACATCCTGGCAAAGCAGGGCGATGACCTCCGCATTGACTGGGGATATTTCTACATGGTTGCTGGCAAGGAAAACACTGCATACAGTGTTGGCAACAGTACCGAACTGCGCAAGAACTTCGTGAACGGAACTTTGAACTCTGCTTCGCTCGAGAGAGAGGACAGCAATGGAAACATGGCTTTGGTGCGTAGCTATGGTAAAGTGAAGAATGTTACCGACAAGATTATACTGGGATATGACGACATCTATTCCATCCAGTACTTCGGTACAAACTTGCGTCCTTACTGGAACTCAAAAGGCGACCGCACCATCGAGGCTGAAATGCTGGCTGCCTACAATGAGTATGACAAATTGCTGGTACGTTGCTATGCTTTCGATAAAAAGTTGATGGAAGACGCTTCAGCAGCAGGCGGCAAGGAATATGCCGAACTCTGCGCGTTGGCCTACCGTCAGTCCATTGCCGCCCACAAACTGGTGGAAGCCCCCAACGGTGACTTGTTGTGGCTGTCGAAGGAAAACAACAGTAACGGCTGTATCAACACCGTAGACCTGACTTATCCCTCAGCTCCCCTCTATCTGATTTATAATCCGGAACTGGAGAAGGGCATGATGAACGGTATCTTCCATTATAGTGAAAGCGGTAAATGGACCAAGCCCTTCGCCGCCCATGATTTGGGTACTTATCCTCTTGCCAACGGCCAGGTATACGGAGGCGATATGCCGGTGGAAGAGAGTGGAAACATGCTGATTCTTACAGCTGCCATTGCTGCAGTAGAAGGCAATGCCGACTATGCTGCCAAACATTGGGAAGTGCTCACCACCTGGACCGACTATCTGGTGGAAAAGGGACTTGACCCTGAAAACCAACTCTGTACCGATGACTTCGCCGGACACTTTGCCCATAACACCAATCTTTCCATCAAGGCAATTTTAGGAGTGGCCTCTTATGGCCGATTGGCTGAAATGCTCGGCAAGAAGGATGTGGCCGAAGCCTATACAACGAAGGCACGCCAGATGGCTACCGAATGGGAGCGCATGGCCAACGACGGCGACCATTATCGCCTGACATTCGACAAGCCGGGTACATGGAGCCAGAAGTACAACCTGGTTTGGGACAAACTGCTCGGACTGAACATCTTCGACAGCAAAATTGCAGAAATGGAGATACCTTATTACCTGACCAAACAGAATATCTATGGTTTGCCCCTCGACAATCGTGAGACTTACACCAAGACCGACTGGATTATGTGGACTGCCACAATGGCTTCCGACCGGGCTACTTTCCGTGAATTCATCGTCCCGGTGCATAAGTTCATGAACGAAACGATAGACCGCGTGCCGATGTCCGACTGGGTATTTACCGACAAGCCCAACTGGCGTGGCTTTAAGGCCCGCTCGGTAGTAGGCGGATATTACATGAAGATGCTTGAAGGCAAGTTGATACAGAATAAACAATGACAAAATTTACCAAACGAATGAAAAGACTCTTTGCATGGGGAACCGCCCTCCTTCTTGTAGGCGGTATGCAGGCGGCCTCGTTGCCGGTTGATGAGCCGATTACACCTGTGGATTACGTCAGCACCTTGGTTGGCACGCAGTCCAAGCATTCCCTTTCTACGGGTAATACTTATCCTGCCGTGGCTATGCCTTGGGGCATGAATTTCTGGACTCCACAGACCGGAACCATGGGTAACGGATGGGCATACACCTATGATGCCGACAAGATTCGCGGCTTCAAGCAGACACACCAGCCCAGCCCGTGGATTAACGACTACGGACAGTTTGCCATTATGCCCGTTACCGGAAAGGTGGCTTTCGACCAGGACGGGCGTGCCAGTTGGTTTTCTCACAAAGCCGAGACTGCCACTCCTTATTATTATAAGGTCTATCTTGCCGACCATGATGTGACGGCGGAGTTTGCTCCTACCGAGCGTGCCGCTGCTTTCCGTTTCACTTTCCCTGAAACGGAGGAAGCCTATGTGGTGGTAGATGCCATGGACAACGGCTCTTTTGTGAAAATCATTCCGGCTGAAAAGAAAATCATAGGCTACACCACCAAGAACAGTGGTGGTGTGTCAAGCAATTTCAAGAACTACTTTGTATTGCAGTTCGATAAGCCTTTTACTTATACTGCTGCCGTGAAGGACGGAAAGATTGACCCCCGTACCACCGAGGCAGGTGCCAATCATGCCGGTGGCATCATCGGTTTTCATACCCTCCGTGGCGAGCAGGTGAATGTACGTGTGGCTTCCTCATTCATCAGTCACGAGCAGGCCGAGTTGAACTTGAAGGAACTGGGTGGCCGGACGCTTGAAGAGGTGGCGAAAGCCGGGCGTGACGAATGGAACCGGGTGCTGGGCCGCATTGAAGTGCAGGATACCGACCTCGACCGTCTGCGTACTTTCTACTCTTGTTTCTACCGTTCGGTGCTTTTCCCGCGCAGTTTCTACGAGATAGATGCGCAAGGTCAGGTAATGCACTACAGCCCCTATAATGGTGAGGTGCTGCCCGGCTATATGTTTACCGACACCGGTTTCTGGGACACTTTCCGTTGTCTCTTCCCCTTCCTCAACCTGATGTATCCGTCCATGAATGCCAAGATGCAGGAAGGATTGGCCAACACTTACAAGGAGAGCGGTTTCCTGCCCGAATGGGCCAGTCCGGGACACCGTGGTTGCATGGTGGGGAACAATTCCGCTTCTGTGGTGGCGGATGCCTGGCTGAAGGGGCTGCGTGGCTACGACATCGAGACATTGTGGGAAGCCGTGAAGAGCGGTACGGAGAATGTGCATCCCAATGTTCCCTCTACCGGACGCTTGGGGCATGAGTATTACAACAAGCTGGGTTATGTGCCCTATAATGTGGGTATCAACGAGAATGCAGCCCGTACGCTGGAGTATGCCTATGACGATTGGTGCATCTACCAGCTGGGACTTTCGCTGGGCAAGTCGAAGAAAGAACTGGCTCCTTTTGCCAAACGTGCGCTGAACTACCGGAATCTTTTCGATTCTGACTACAAGCTGATGCGCGGCAAGAATGAGGACGGCACATTCCAATCGCCGTTCAATCCCTTGAAGTGGGGTGATGCCTTTACGGAAGGAAACAGCTGGCACTATTCGTGGTCGGTTTTCCATGATCCGCAAGGACTCATTGACCTGATGGGAGGCAAGGATTCCTTCAACCAAATGATGGATTCCGTGTTTGTGTTGCCGCCTGTGTTCGACGAAAGCTATTATGGCAGTGTCATCCACGAAATCCGGGAGATGCAAATCATGAATATGGGCAACTACGCTCACGGTAACCAGCCCATACAGCACATGATTTACCTCTATAACTATTCCTCTCAGCCGTGGAAGGCGCAGTACTGGCTGCGTGAGGTTATGGAGCGCATGTACAATGCCAATCCCGACGGCTATTGCGGTGATGAGGACAACGGCCAGACATCTGCTTGGTACGTGTTTTCTGCTTTGGGATTCTATCCTGTCTGTCCGGGTACAGACCAGTATGTGCTGGGTGCTCCTCTCTTCCGTTCTGTGCGTCTGCACTTGGAAAATGGTAAGACTGTGGCGATTGAAGCTCCTGAGAATAGCCGTGCCAACCGCTACGTGCAGAAACTCACAGTGGATGGCGTTGACTATACACGCAACTATCTGACACACGAGCAACTGATGAACGGCTCCTCACTGCGCTTCACTATGGACAATGTGCCCAACAAACAGCGTGGGGCAGGAGAGGAGGATGCTCCTTACTCCTTCTCGAAAACGCTTAAAAAGAAGAAGTGACCTCAAAGCCAAAACCATAGCAATCAATGATGAGGGTGTGCCGGATGTCTGACGGAGTAATCGCTGAAAAACGTTTTGACACACCCTCTCTCTTTTACGATGAATCACTGTTTGAAAACCCTATTTACCATGAAACTTAAGAAACTTACTGTTTACTGCTTGGCATTGTTTTGTGCCTCTTCATCTCTTTATGCGCAATCTGGTGAAGAAGTTCAAAAGAAACGTAGCGGCAATCCGATTTTTCCCGGTTGGTATGCCGACCCTGAGGGAGTAGTGCTGGACGGGAAGTTCTGGATTTATCCTACATATTCCGCTCCTTATGGTGAACAGACTTTTATGGATGCCTATTCTTCGCCCGACTTGGTGCATTGGACCAAACATCCACGCGTGCTTTCAAAGGAAAATATCCCATGGTTGCGCCGTGCTTTGTGGGCGCCGGCTGTTATCGAGGCCAATGACCGCTATTATCTTTTCTTCGGAGGGAACGATATACAGAACAACTCTGAGATTGGCGGTATCGGTGTGGCTGTGGCAGACAATCCGGCAGGTCCTTTCAAAGATGTGCTGGGCAAGCCCCTGATTGATAAAATTGTGAATGGTGCACAGCCCATTGACCAGTTTGTGTTCCGTGATGACGATGGCACTTACTATATGTACTATGGCGGATGGGGGCATTGCAACATCGTGAAACTGTCTCCCGATTTACTTGGTGTCGTTCCTTTTGATGATGGCACAGTCTATAAAGAAGTGACCCCTCAGGACTATGTAGAAGGCCCTTTCATGTTGAAACGTAACGGAAAGTATTACTTCATGTGGTCGGAAGGCGGTTGGGGAAGCCCCGACTACCGTGTGGCCTATGCCATTGCCGACTCTCCCTTCGGACCGTTCCGTCGCGAGGGAATCATTCTTCAGCAGGATGCCGATGTAGCTACCGGTGCCGGACATCATTCGGTGGTGCGTGGGAAAGGTAAGGACGAATGGTACATCATTTACCACCGTCGTCCGTTGGGAGAAACGGCTGCAAACAGTCGTGCCACCTGCATTGACCGGATGTACTTTGACAAAAAAGGAAAGATAAAGCCGGTGCGCATGACTTTCGAGGGAGTGAAAGCTACCCAAACCCCACTTGACTAATAGCAATTTTCAATTCAAATTTATATAGAAGAAATATGAGTCTTAATACCAAAAAGATTTGTTTCAGTCTTGTTCTGGCTGCGGCTGCCGGGATGGTTCAGGCTGCCAATGGTAGCTGCCTTCTTGCCGATGCGGGTTTTGTGGCCGTGCAGGATAATACGGCATCTGCCGGAAACTATTCCTCTAATCGTCCTAAAGAGAAACAACGACTTTTCCGTTCCACTGCCGTGGAGAAAGAGATTGCCCGTGTACAGAAACTTTTGAAGAACCGCAAGCTTTCCTGGATGTTTGCCAACTGTTTTCCCAATACGCTGGATACTACTGTGCACTTCCGCAAAGGTAGCGATGGAAAGCCTGATACTTTTGTATATACGGGTGACATCCATGCTATGTGGTTGCGTGACTCAGGGGCGCAAGTATGGCCATATGTGCAGCTTGCCAACAACGACCCGAAACTGAAAGAGATGCTGGCCGGTGTTATTCTACGCCAGTTCAAGTGTATCAATATCGACCCATATGCGAATGCTTACAACGATGGTGCACTGCCCGATGGACATTGGATGAGTGACCTTACTGACATGAAGCCCGAACTGCATGAACGCAAATGGGAAATCGACTCGCTTTGTTATCCCTTGCGGTTGGCTTATCACTATTGGCAGGTGACGGGTGACACTTCGGTTTTCGGTGCTGAATGGCTGGAAGCTATCCGCAATATTTATACTACTTTTTGTCAACAGCAGCGCAAAGAGGGTGTCGGTCCCTACAAATTTCAACGCAAGACGGAGCGTGCGCTCGATACGCTGAACAATGACGGTCTGGGTGCTCCTGTCCGTCCGGTGGGACTCATCGTGTCCTGCTTCCGCCCGTCGGACGATGCCACAACGCTTCAGTTCCTTGTGCCTTCCAACTTCTTTGCCGTCACTTCCTTGCGCAAGGCTGCCGAGATTCTGGAAACAGTGAACAAGGAGACTGCCCTGGCTGCCGACTGCCGTGCCTTGGCCGATGAGGTGGAGATGGCTTTGAAACGCTATGCAACCTACAACCATCCTGAATTCGGTACCATTTATGCTTTCGAGGTTGATGGTTTCGGCAATCATCTGCTGATGGACGATGCCAATGTGCCCAGCTTGCTTGCCATGCCCTATTTGGGAGATGTAGATGTCAATGACCCCATTTATCAGAATACCCGCCGTTTTGTGTGGAGCGACAGCAATCCCTATTTCTTCAGCGGCAAAGCCGGCGAGGGTATCGGCGGACCGCATATCGGCTATGACATGGTGTGGCCCATGAGCATTATGATGAAAGCCTTCACAAGCCGGGATGATGCCGAAATCAAAACTTGCATCAAGATGCTGATGGATACGGATGCCGGTACTGGCTTTATGCACGAATCGTTCCATAAGGATGATGCAGCCAACTTCACCCGCCCTTGGTTTGCCTGGCAGAACACCCTTTTCGGTGAGTTGATATTGAAGTTGGTTAATGAGGGGAAGGTGGATTTATTGAATAACATTGATTAAGATATAATATGAAGAACTTATATACATGGGTGGCTGCCCTCCTTTTCGTGGCATTGACAGTTTCGGTTACGGCTTGTACTTCTGCCTCTTCTGCCGGTACGGTGACGGTGGTGGACCGGCCGGATACACATGCTGTCAATGTCAATTATATGGGTTACCGTGCCCCGCTTCGTCCGTTGAACTTTATAAAATTGCCGGTAGGCAGCATCCGCCCCGAGGGTTGGGTAAGGAAATTTTTGGAGTTGCAGCGCGATGGCCTAACCGGACATTTAGGGGAAATCAGCGCTTGGTTGGAAAAGGATAACAATGCCTGGCTTACGACCGGTGGGGATCATGGTTGGGAGGAAGTTCCCTATTGGCTCAAAGGGTATAGCAGTTTGGCATATATTCTGAATGATCCGAAGATGATAGAAGAAACCAAATACTGGATTGAAGGCGTATTTGCCAGTCGCCAGCCGGACGGTTATTTCGGCCCGGTCAACGAACGCAATGGGAAACGCGAACTTTGGGCACAGATGATTATGCTTTGGTGCCTGCAATCTTATTACGAGTATTCTCAAGACCAGCGTGTCATAGACCTGATGACAAACTACTTTAAATGGCAGATGACGGTTCCCGACGACCGACTTCTGGAAGACTATTGGGAGAACAGTCGTGGAGGTGATAACATCATCAGCATCTACTGGCTTTACAGTCATACGGGAGATGCTTTTTTGCTCGAATTGGCCGAAAAGATTCATCGCAACACTGCCGACTGGACTCAGTCGACCTCTTTGCCCAACTGGCACAACGTAAACATTGCCCAATGTTTCCGTGAGCCTGCCACTTATTATATGCAGACCGGTGATTCTGCTATGCTGAACGCCTCTTATAATGTCCATAGGCTGATTCGTCGTACTTTCGGGCAGGTGCCCGGCGGCATGTTCGGGGCAGATGAGAATGCCCGTTTGGGATATATCGACCCCCGCCAGGGGGTGGAAACTTGTGGGCTGGTTGAACAGATGGCTTCCGATGAAATTATGCTTCGCATGACGGGCGACCCCTTGTGGGCTGAGCATTGCGAAGAAGTGGCATTTAACTCTTATCCGGTTGCCGTGATGCCGGACTTTAAAGCGCTGCGTTATATCACTTGCCCGAACCATGTCGTCAGTGATTCCAAGAATCATCATCCGGGTATCGACAACCGCGGACCGTTTCTTTCGATGAATCCTTTCAGCAGTCGTTGCTGCCAGCACAATCATGCACAAGGCTGGCCCTACTTTGCCGAACATCTGGTTTTGGCAACTCCCGACAATGGAGTGGCAACGGCTCTTTATGCAGCTTGCAAGGCTGTGGTGAAAGTAGCTGATGGAAAGGAAATCACTTTGTACGAAGAGACGAATTATCCTTTTGAGGAAGACATCCGTTTTTCTGTCTCTACCGAGGGAAAAGTCACCTTCCCGTTCTATTTCCGGATTCCTTCGTGGACTCAAAAGGCGAAAGTGCGCGTGAATGGTGAGGAAGTGGATGTGGTTCCCGTGGCAGGAAAGTATCTCTGCATCCATCGCGAGTGGTCGGATGGGGACTGTGTGGAATTGACGTTTCCGATGTCTTTGTCCATGCGCACCTGGCAGGTCAATAAGAATAGCGTAAGTGTGGATTACGGCCCTCTCACCCTATCTCTTAAGATTGCAGAGAAATATGTAGAGAAAGACAGCCGCGAAACGGCTATCGGTGATTCTAAATGGCAGAAAGATGCTGACCCTCAAAAATGGCCCACTACTGAGATATATCCCGGCAGCCCGTGGAATTATTCGCTGGTGTTGGACAAGACAGAACCTTTGAAGCACTTCGAGGTAATCCGTAAATCATGGCCAGCCGACGACTACCCTTTTACAGTGGCCAATGTACCTTTGGAGGTGAAGGCTGTCGGCCGGTTGGTTCCCGAATGGAAAATAGATGAAACCGGGTTGTGTGGCGTGTTGCCCGAAGAGGATGCAGCGAGAGGCGATAAAGAAGAAATCACACTCATCCCTATGGGAGCTGCGCGGTTAAGGATATCTGCGTTCCCGAATACAAGAGAATAAATTGATGAATGATGCGAATAGGAGTGAAGCACTGACACTTTTAACTCTTGATTTGCATAAATAGAAAACTTAAAATAAAATGAAACGTATTGCTTTTTTGGATTATGTGCGCGTGTTTGCGTGCTTCTTGGTCATGTTGGTCCATGCCAGCGAGAATTTTTATGGAGCCGCCGGCTCTACGGACATGGCAGGACCGCAGTCTTTCCTTCAGAATGAGGCCGATAGGTTGTGGGTATCAGTTTACGATGGCTTCTCCCGTATGTCTGTGCCTCTGTTCATGATTGTTTCGGCTTACCTGCTTGCACCGATGAAGAAAGGGCAGAGCTGTTGGCAGTTTTATCGCAAACGTTTCCTGCGCATCATGCCGCCGTTCGTCTTTTTCATGGTGTTGTATAGCACGTTGCCCATGTTGTGGGGACAGATGGACGGCGAACAATCTCTGAACGACCTTTCACGTATCTGGCTGAACTTTCCTGCGCTTGCCGGGCACTTCTGGTTCATGTATCCGTTGATAGGTCTTTATCTGTTCATCCCGGTCATCTCACCGTGGCTGGAGAAGGTTTCGGCCAAAGAAGAACGTTTCTTCATCGGACTGTTTCTGATTTCTACTTGTATACCTTTCCTCAACCGTTGGTTTGGTGAGGTATGGGGACAGTGTTTCTGGAACGAATATCACATGTTATGGTATTTTTCGGGTTATTTGGGCTACCTTGTGCTGGCACATTATATCCGCGTGCATCTTACTTGGGGGCGCTCCTTGCGTCTGCGGGTCGGTTTCCTGCTTATGCTGGTCGGCGCGGCGGCTACCATGTGGTCGTTCTATGTCCAGGCTGTTCCGGGAGTGGTTCATTCTACGCCGGTCATTGAGGTGGGATGGGCTTTCTGCACCCTTAATAGCGTGGCGTTGACGGCAGGCACATTTTTGTTGTTCGGCTGTATCAGCATTCCGCAGCCTCCGCGCATCATTGCCGAAATGTCTAAACTCAGCTACGGCATGTTCCTTATGCACATTTTCTGGCTTGGCTTGTGGGTATCGGTGTTTAAGTCTACATTGGGATTACCCACTGTGGCTGCCATTCCGGTAATAGCGGTATGTACATTTATCAGTTGTTTCGTGGTAACCAAACTCATCTCGTTGATACCGGGCAGTAAGTGGATTATCGGGTAAGCTCCTTGCGTTCGCTTTCCCGTTGAAGGCTCGGGAGCTGTCAATTGCCTGCTACTAACCTCACTGTAGTAGGGGTGTAACATCAGTGCAAAATGGCTACATTTTTTTGCACTGATTATCTGTTGATTCATAAATGGTTATGCTAAGAGGAAAGGAGGTATAATCAAAGACAGATGCGTAATTGATAAGAAAATACCGGAACACCTATGAGGTGCGGTAGTGCGAAGGAAAGAGGTCTTACCGGAAAAGCCGATGAATAGAAAGATTGAGGAAGAAGGTGAAGGCGGTGGAGGATGAAAATACTCTCTCTTTAGCTGAAAAGCTGTGTATTCTGCTTGAAAACGTGTACTTTTGCAGATTATATGAATGAATGGCAGAATATGAACAAATCCGAAAAGCGAGTATTAGTGGGAATGAGCGGAGGTATAGACAGTACCGCCACTTGCCTGATGTTGAGGGAACAGGGCTATGAGATAGTCGGCCTCACCATGTGGGTGTGGGGAGACGAACCGGTGGAAGCCCGCAACCTTGCCGACAGTATGGGAATCGAGCACCATGTGGCAGATGAGCGTGAGGCTTTCCGGCAGATTATCGTTCAAAACTTTATCGATGAATATCGTCGGGGGCGTACTCCCAATCCTTGTGTGATGTGCAACCCGTTATTCAAGTTCCGTATCCTGACGGAGTGGGCCGACAGGCTGGGATGTGCATTCATTGCTACCGGACACTACACCCGTCTGGAGGAACGGAACGGGAAGGTTTACATTGTTGCCGGGGATGATGATAAGAAAGACCAGTCCTATTTCCTTTGGCGACTGGGGCAGGAGGTGTTGAAGCGATGTATCTTCCCGTTGGGAGCCTTCACCAAGATGCAGGTTCGCGAGTATCTTCGTGATAAAGGATATACGCTTAAGGCGGAAGAAGGGGAAAGCATGGAAGTCTGCTTCATCAAGGGCGACTACCGCGACTTCTTGCGCGAGCACTCCCCGGAGATAGACAGCGAGGTGGGGCCGGGATGGTTTGTCAATTCGGAAGGCGTCAAGCTGGGCGGGCACAAAGGATTCCCTTACTACACCATCGGGCAGAGGAAGGGGCTGGAGATTGCTTTGGGCAAACCCGCCTACGTGCTGAAAATCAATCCGCAGAAGAACACCGTGATGCTGGGCGATGCGGAGCAGTTGAAAGCCGGATACATGCTTGCCGAAGAGGAAAAACTGATTGATGAGGCGGAATTCTTTGGCAGTGAAGAGCTTACCGTGCGCATCCGCTACCGCAGCAAACCCATCCCTTGCACCGTGAAGCGCCTGGAGGACGGGCGTCTGCTGGTGCGCTTCTTGTCGGAGGCTTCTGCCATTGCTCCGGGACAGTCTGCCGTGTTCTACGTTGGCCGGCGTGTGGTTGGCGGCTCATTCATCGCTTCCCAACGGGGCATCGGGATGTATATTGCAGAAAATAATAAAAACACAGATATATGAGAAAACTCTTTTTCCTTCTACTTTTCATCTTGGCTGCTGTAGGCGCATCGGCCCGGCAAGACACTTTGAAGTATCGCATCAGCCTGAAGGACAAGGCTGCCACCACGTATTCGCTGGAACATCCGGAAGCGTTTCTTTCTGAAAAGGCGATTGAGCGTCGCCTGAAGCAGAACCTTCCGATAGACTCGACAGACCTTCCGGTATGCCGTAAGTATGTGGATGAGATTCGCAGGCAAGGCGTGAAGATTGTCGTTACCGGCAAGTGGGAGAATTTTGTTACGGTGTCCTGCAACGACTCTGCATTGGTGGAGCGCATTGCCGCCCTGCCTTTTGTCCGGGAGACGGAAAAGGTATGGATAGCTCCCGGAGGTGACGGGCCGTTCATGGCGACAGGACGCGACTCTCTGATAAACCGCCCGAGCGTGCATCCCGACAGCATTTATGGACTGGCTGTCGACCAGATACGGCTGAGCAATGGCGATAAGCTGCACGAAGAAGGCTTCAAGGGACAAGGAATGACGATTGCCGTTATCGACGCGGGTTTCCACAATGCCGACAAGATAACCGCCATGCAGAATATCCGCATCCTGGGTACGAAGGATTTTGTGAACCCCCAATCGGATATATTTGCCGAAAGCAGCCACGGCATGGCGGTGCTCTCGTGCATCGCCATGAACCGTCCCGGTGTCATGACCGGTACGGCTCCCGAAGCTTCTTTCTGGTTGCTGCGCAGCGAAGACGAATACTCCGAGCATCTGGTAGAGCAGGACTACTGGGCTGCGGCTGTGGAATATGCCGATAGCGTGGGAGTGGATGTACTCAATACTTCATTGGGATATTACGCTTTCGATGATAAATCCAAGAATTATAAGCTCCGCAATCTGGATGGGCACCATGCGCTGATGTCACGTCAGGCATCGCGCATAGCCGATAAGGGCATGGTATTGGTATGCAGTGCCGGAAATTCGGGCGCCGGTTCTTGGAAGAAGATTACGCCTCCGGGCGATGCCGAGAATGTGTTGACGGTGGGCGCTGTCGACAAGGAGGCTGTTCTGGCTCCTTTCTCGTCTGTAGGGAATACGGCAGACCATCGGATAAAGCCGGATATTGTAGCTGTCGGGCTGGGTGCCGACATGATACGCACGGACGGCAACCAGGGAAGGGCGAACGGTACCTCTTTTGCCTCACCCATTATGTGCGGCATGGTGGCCTGCTTGTGGCAGGCTTGCCCCGAACTTACGGCAAAAGAAGTGATAGAATTGGTGCGCCGTTCCGGTGACCGTGCCGATTTTCCCGATAACATCTACGGTTATGGCGTGCCCGATATGTGGAAGGCGTATCAGGATTATCAGCCCGAAAGAAACAAATAACGGAAACTTCTGTTGGTTTGCCAATAGTGTATTGTCACTTTATCACGGATAAAGTGTTACTTTACTGCGGATAAAGTACTGCTTTATCGCGGATAAAGTGCCACTTTATTACGGATAAAATCTTATAAAGTTGTAACTGGTTGAATGATAGCAATATGGAAGCCTTGTCTTTACATGAGTTGAATGCCCTTGTGCGTCGCAGTCTGGAGCAGTGTCTCCCCGATGAGTTTTGGGTGCAGGCGGAGTTGAGCGATGTGCGTACCAACAGTACGGGGCATTGCTATCTGGAATTTGTGCAGAAAGACCCTCGCAGCAACAGCTTGATAGCTAAGGCGAGAGGAACAATCTGGGCAAATGTGTTCCGCCTGCTGAAGCCCTATTTTGAGGAAGCCACGGGGCAGGCGTTTGTTTCGGGCATCAAAGTGCTGGTGCAGGTCACTGTCAACTTCCATGAGCTTTATGGCTACAGCCTTACAGTGCAGGACATAGACCCTACCTATACCTTAGGCGATATGGCACGCCGCCGCAGGGAGATACTGAAACAGCTCGAGGAAGAGGGGGTGCTCACCCTCAATAAGGAACTCGAGATGCCTCGCCTGCCGCAACGTATTGCCGTCATATCCTCACCGACGGCGGCGGGCTATGGTGACTTCTGTCATCAGCTGGGAAACAATTCCCGGGGGTTCTACTTTTATACGGAGCTGTTTCCTGCCTTGATGCAGGGTGACCGTGTGGAGGAGTCTGTCCTTTCTGCTCTCGACCGGGTGAATGCACGCTTGTCCGAGTTTGATGTGGTTGTCATTATTCGCGGTGGAGGCGCCACGTCCGACTTGTCCGGTTTCGATACCTATCTGCTTGCTGCTGCTTGTGCACAGTTTCCGTTACCTATCATAACGGGTATCGGTCACGAGCGGGACGACACGGTGCTGGATTCTGTGGTACATACCCGTGTAAAGACCCCTACGGCCGCCGCCGAGTTCTTGATAGACCTCATGAACAATGCCGCCGATGAACTGGAAATGCTTGTTTCCCGCTTGCATGAGGGGGTCAAGAATCTGTTGCAGCAGGAACAGCGCAAGTTGTCTGTCTGCAAGAACTGGATTCCTTCTGCTTCATACCGTTGCATATCCGATGCAAAAATAGCTTTACTGACTGCGCGGAAAGATGTAGTGCAAGCTGTCACTTCCTATTTGTCCCGCTATCGCCACCGTCTGGAATTGTTGCAGCAGCGCTTGGCAGATGCTTCACCAGAAAAGCTGCTTGCCCGTGGTTACAGCATTACGTTGAAAGATGGGAAAGTTGTGAAAAATGCAGATGAGCTGCAAGCGAATGACGAGATAATGACTTGCCTGCAAAATGGTAAGGTGATCTCAACTGTACATATTTAAGTCGCATTCATGCAGTGTTTTGCTGTATTTTGCATTTTATCAATATTACTTAAATCATTTAAAATGAATTAATATGAAAGCACAAAATTTGTTTCGTATGCTGATGCTGATGGTCATGGCATTTAGTTTTATTTCATGTACGGATGAGGATGATAAGGTCGAAGTTTCTCAACTGGTAGGTAAGTGGATTGTGAAAGAACCAGTCCTGCCGGACGATTTTGTGACCAGCTACACGTTTAATGCAGACAAGACCTATGAAGTTTATACCGGAAGCCCGTCATCTAACGGAGTTCCTCTTCGTGGTACTTATATCATAAGTCTTGATAAAAAATTGATTATGTTGTATGATAAAGAGGAACATTATACCGAACAATATCATATTCTGAAACTGACGTCCAAGGAAATGAAGTGGGAGAATGCATCGCCCAAAGACGGGAATTCTGACAAACGGCTTGAGAAGTACAAAGATTAATTAAATTTCAATTATGCCAGCAACAAAGAAAAAAGAAACCTACTCCGAAGCCATGGCGCGTTTGGAGAAAATTGTCAGCCAGATAGACAACAACGAACTGGAGATAGATGTACTTGCCGAAAAGATAAAGGAGGCAAACGGAATTATAGCATTTTGCAGCGATAAATTGACCAAAGCCGACAAGGAAATTGAAAAATTACTGTCGGAGAAGCGAGAATCTGAAGAATAAAAGCTATTTTTGTTGCAAATTGTACGTAATGCAGTAACTAATACTTTGAGATATGAAAGAACTTGATTGGGCTAATCTGCCGTTCGGATATATGAAGACAGATTACAATGTGAGAATTTATTATCGTAACGAACAATGGGGTGAACTGGAAGTTTGCAGTGAGGAAACCATTCCTATGCACATGGCTGCCACTTGTTTGCACTACGGTCAGGAAGCATTTGAAGGTTTGAAAGCTTTTCGTGGTAAAGACGGTAAGGTGCGCATCTTCCGTTTGGAAGAGAATGCGGCGCGTCTGCAGTCCACCTGCCGGGGTATCTTGATGCCGGAGCTTTCTACGGAGCGTTTCAAGGAAGCCATTTTGAAGGTGGTGAAGCTGAACGAGCGTTTCATTCCGCCTTATGAATCGGGTGCTTCTCTGTATATTCGTCCGTTGCTGGTGGGTACCGGTGCACAAGTAGGTGTACATCCTGCCAGCGAATATCTGTTTGTGGTGTTCGTGACCCCGGTAGGTCCTTACTTTAAGGGTGGATTCTCAACCAATCCGTATGTCATTATCCGCGAATTCGACCGTGCTGCACCGTTGGGTACCGGTACTTATAAGGTAGGTGGTAACTATGCAGCCAGCTTGCGTGCCAATAAGAAAGCGCACGATTTGGGTTATGCCTGCGAGTTCTATCTGGATGCCAAAGAAAAGAAATACATGGACGAGTGTGGTGCTGCCAACTTCTTCGGTATCAAGGACAATACGTATATCACTCCGAAATCCACTTCCATCCTGCCCTCCATCACCAACAAGAGCCTGATGCAGTTGGCAGAGGACATGGGTATGAAGGTAGAGCGTCGTCCGGTTCCTGAAGAAGAGTTGCTGACTTTCGAGGAAGCGGGTGCCTGCGGTACGGCTGCCGTTATCAGCCCCATCGAACGTATTGACGACGTAGAGAACGGTAAGTCATACGTTATTTCCAAAGATGGAAAACCAGGACCGGTATGTACGAAGCTCTACAACAAGCTGCGTGCTATCCAGTATGGCGATGAGCCGGATACTCATGGCTGGGTGACTATCGTTGAATAATTAGAGATTCTCTTGTGTCGTGAAAGTTTCCCGAAACCAAGATGGCACACAGATGACACAGATTAAACGGATGACCACAGATAAAGAGAAAAAAAATAATCTGTGAAAATCTGTCTAATCTGTGTCATCTGTGTGCACTTCTGTTTTCGGGGCATAGCATATATATATATAGGACCAAGTAATTATGGGAAAAAACAAGTTAGAGAAGTTTGCTGATATGGCGAGTTATCCGCATGTTTTCGAATATCCGTATTCTGCGGTAGATGATGTACCGTTTGACATGAAAGGGAACTGGCACGGGCAATTTTTCAAGAACGACCATCCTATTGTCCTGGAACTGGGCTGTGGTAGGGGAGAATATACTGTCGGATTGGGACGCATGTTTCCCGACAAGAACTTCATCGGAGTGGATATAAAGGGAGCCCGTATGTGGACGGGAGCTACCGAGTCGCTGCAATCGGAAATGAAGAATGTGGCCTTTCTGCGTACGAATATCGAAATCATCGACCGTTTTTTTGCTTCGGATGAAGTGAGTGAAATCTGGCTTACTTTCTCGGATCCGCAGATGAAGAAGGCTACCAAAAGGCTTACTTCCACTTATTTCATGGAGCGCTACCGCAAGTTTCTGAAGAATGACGGCATAGTCCATCTGAAGACGGACAGCAACTTCATGTTTACCTATACCCGGTACATGATTGAAAGAAACCGGTTGCCGGTGGATGTGATGACGGAAGACTTATACCATTCCGGCATGGCTGATGAAATACTCAGCATCAAGACCTATTATGAACAACAATGGCTGGATCGTGGTTTGAATATCAAGTACATCAAGTTCCATCTTCCGCAAGCAGGCGAGTTGCAGGAGCCGGATGTGGAGATAGAACTGGATGAGTACCGCAGTTATAACCGTAGCAAGCGTAGCGGACTGCAAACCAGCAAGTGATGCGAATCAGTAGTAGTTTAAGCCACTGATTCGCATAAAAATAGTAAATAGTAAATTGTCAAATAGTAAATGCAATGGCATTATATCCAAAATTAATCCTTGATGCATTGGCAACAGTGCGTTATCCCGGCACCGGAAAGAACCTTGTCGAGGCAGAGATGGTAGCCGATAATATGCGAATTGACGGGATGAAGGTCAGCTTCTCGCTGACGTTTGAGAAACCGACCGATCCTTTCATGAAGTCGATGGTGAAAGCTGCCGAGACAGCTATACACACATATGTCTCTCCCGAAGTGGAGGTTGTGATTACCACAGAGAGCCGCCAGGCGGCGCGACCGGAAGTAGGCAAACTTTTGCCTCAAGTGAAGAATGTTATCGGAGTGTCTTCCGGAAAAGGTGGTGTGGGCAAGTCTACGGTTGCTGCCAACCTTGCTGTATCTTTGGCAAAGTTGGGTTACAAGGTAGGGTTGCTGGATGCAGATATTTTCGGGCCTTCTGTTCCTAAGATGTTCCAAGTGGAAGATGCCCGTCCTGTGGCGGAGAACATTGGTGGACGTGATTTAATTGTTCCGATAGAGAAGTATGGCATCAAGCTGCTTTCCATCGGTTTCTTTGTCGACCCCGATCAGGCCACCTTGTGGCGCGGAGGCATGGCAAGCAATGCTTTAAAGCAACTGATTGGTGATGCCGACTGGGGAGAACTGGATTATTTCCTTATTGACCTTCCTCCCGGAACGAGTGACATTCACTTGACCGTGGTGCAGACCTTGGCGCTGACGGGGGCTATCGTTGTCAGCACACCGCAGGCTGTGGCACTGGCAGATGCACGCAAAGGCATCAATATGTTCACCAATGACAAAGTGAATGTGCCTATCCTCGGTTTGGTAGAGAATATGGCTTGGTTTACACCTGCCGAACTGCCGGAGAATAAATACTATATTTTCGGTAAAGAAGGAGCCAAGAGGTTGGCGGAAGAGATGAATGTACCGTTGCTGGGGCAGATACCTATTGTACAGAGCATCTGTGAGAGTGGTGATAAGGGCACTCCGGTTGCTTTGGATGAGAATACAGTGACCGGGCGTGCGTTCCTGCAACTGGCTGCTGCCGTAGTCCGTCAGGTAGACCGCAGAAATATGGAAATGGCGCCGACACGGATTGTGGAAGTGCATAAATAAACATGGATATTTTCCTTATGAAAAAGGAGCAATTGCCCGTCGCCGGGTAACTGCTCCTTTTTCATTTAAACTTGTTTAGAGAGAAAATTAGTTTATTTAGTTGGAGTAACAGTGGCATTCTGGACAGCAGGGTTTTTCTCCGGTTCTTGCAGACGGAACATGATGGGGACTGTATATTTTACGTTTACAGCTTGTCCTCTTTGCATGCCGGGCTTCCACTTGGGCATGATGGTAGTCAGACGGATTGCTTCAGCGTCCAGCAGTGGGTCGGCACCACGGATTACTCTGGGGCATATGATGTTCCCTTCTTTATCCACTATAAACTGTATGACCACTCTTCCCTGAATCTTAGCTTTTTGTGCAGCTACCGGATATTTGATGTTTTTACTGATGAATGCCATCATTGCAGACATACCGCCGGGATATTCCGGCATTTTTTCTACGACTTCGAAAACGGTTACTTCCTCCGGGTAGGTTGTCTCTTCGGGAGCGTAACCCACTACTACCATTTCATCTATCTTGTTTTCAATGGGAGCATACTTAACTTGTGTATTGTCTTCTGTCAGACGGAACATCACGGGAACTGTATATTTTACTCGTACGGCTTCTCCTTTTTGTGTACCGGGTTTCCATTTGGGCATGACACTGACTACGCGCACGGCTTCTTTGTCCAACTCAGGGTCAACACCACGAAGCACTTTCGCATTGGCGATGCTACCGTCTTTTTCCACCACGAATTGTACGGTTACCCGCCCTTGTGTACCTTTCTTCATGGCTGCTTCCGGATACTTGATGTTCTTTTTCAAATATTCCATCAGTGCTGACATTCCTCCGTCGGGGAATTCGGGCATGTGTTCTACTACCTCGAAAATACCATTCGCATCGGGGGCGAGTGTAGGTGGGGTGTACTGATGCTCATCCATGTTGATGGTGCGTGTGGTTTCTCCTTGAGAGAGAACAAAAATGAAGTTGTTCCCGGTTTGGGAGGTGGCATACATCGTGGCATGTTTCAGTCCGTTCATGTCTAAGGTGATGTCGGTCTTTCCATCTCCTCCGGTCTTGAAGTTCAGTTGTTTTCCCGCCAGCGTGGTTTGGATTTTTACGTTCGGCACAACTTTCCCTTGCTTGTCTACTATAGTGACGTGGAAGGTCGTTTCGCCTTTCTGTTCAGGATTTATAATACTGAGGGGCAGCTCTTCTATTGCCGTTAGGGTGGGCATCCATATCTCGGAAGTCCGTGCCACGGTTTCGATATTGCTGACAATCATAAGTAAGGCCGCTAAAGGAAGGAACATCAAATATTTGGTTCTTCCTATTTCTTTTGTTCTCTTTTTGTTCATCATCTTGATGCGTTTTTTTAGAGGTAAAACATTGAAACTGTTATAGATAGTTGCTGCAGCCTTTTGATGTGACAATCCTAACAAATGGTACTGATAGGTTTTGGAGTCATAGCCGTTTTCCAATACTCGGGCGTCGGCCATATATTCCAGATTGGTACGGATTTCCCGTTTCATGAGCCAGGCAAAGGGATTGCACCAGCAGAAAATGCACACCAGTTCACTGATGATGACATCAATGGAGTGCCATTGCCGGGCGTGTGTCTGCTCATGGGTCAATATTTCGTTGAACTCCTCTTCCGTATGCGAGGACGGATGGATAAAAATCCAGTGGAAAAAAGAGAAAGGCCCGTCTGCCTTGGGAAGCAGATGTATACTTGTGTTGCCTATTTGTATCTTGCGGCATCGGCATGCCAGGCGGATGATGCCTGCCAGTTGCACGACGAGGCGTATCATCAGCAATGCCGCTATTCCCCAATAGGCGATATTGGCATATTCTGAAAGGATGCTTTTCCAGTCGGTCGGAGCCGCTTCGGTGCCTACTGTGAGTTCCGGCAGTACAACGCTGGCATAGAGGTCTGCCATGGCTACCATCGGTTCCTGCTCCGTAATCCATGTTTGTATGTTCAGCAAAGGTACGGCGGCGGAAACGGCAAAGAAACAGAGCAGTGCGGTTCTGCGCCAGCCGAAAAACGTGTCTTTGTAGAAGAACAGCCGATAGAATGCATAAAACAGTACTATCGCTACATTCACTTTCAGAAAATAGGCTAACATGTTTACTCCTTTCCTTTCTCTATCATATCTATAATGTCTTTCAGGTCATTGGCCGAAATCTTTTGGTCTTTGGCGAAGAACGAAACCATTTCCTTATAAGAATTTTCAAAGTAGTTGCGCACAAAACCGCTCATAAAGGTACGTTTGTATTCGCTTTCGCGTATAAGCGGAGTATACTGGTAGGTGTTGCCTACACGTGCGGCACGGATATACTGCTTGCGCTCCAGGTTTTTCACAATAGATGCTACTGTTGTGTAGGGAGGCGCCGGTTTGGGGTATTTGGCAACAATGTCTTTTACGAAGCAACTGCCCAGTTCCCAAATGTACAACATTGCTTCTTCTTCTTGTATCGTTAACTTTTCCATGGATAAAGTATTTAAATGAATTCAATGCAAATCTACGAATATTTCGTAAAGTGGCATCAAACAGTGAGTTAATTAATCTAAATGCGTTTACTGTATGTATATTCTTTTGTCTGATTGAAAAGAACATGGCTGTTGATAATCTTCTTTTGGTTAAGATTATCTATCTTTGTTGCAATTAATTCTTTTACCTCAAATAAAGTAGAAATATGGGAACAGTTAAATCGTTGTTGCTGGGAATGTGCTTCGTATTGGGTGCATGCACAAGCCAGACTTCTACTGTGCAAACCACAGAGAAGGGAACTCAATGGGAATGGCAGAATGGTACCATTGTTGTCAAGACTCCCGAGCGTCCGGCAGGACAAAAGAGTGTATTGGGACTGACTACTCCGAAGCTGGAGGCAGTCCGTGTGGGTTTTGTTGGTTTGGGTATGCGTGGTCCCGGAGCAGTGGAACGTTTCACTTATATTCCGGGTACGCAGGTAGTGGCTCTTTGTGATTATGAAGAGGCCCGTGCAGATAAATGTCAGGAGCTCTTGAAGAAGGCATCCATGCCCAAAGCCGCCGTCTATTCCGGTGATAAGGGATACGAGGAACTCTGCAAACGTGATGACATAGACTTGGTTTATATTGCTGCGGACTGGCTGCATCACTTCCCCGTTGCCAAGTGTGCGCTGGAGAACGGAAAGAATGTAGCGATAGAAGTACCTTCGGCCATGAACCTGCAGGAATGCTGGGATTTGATTAACCTGAGTGAGTCTACCCGCAAGCATTGCTTCATTTTGGAGAACTGCTGTTATGACTGGTTCGAGATGAATACGCTGAACATGGCGCAGCATGGCGTATTCGGTGAGGTTATCCGTGCACAAGGTGCTTATATACATAATTTGAGCCCGTTTTGGGACCATTACTGGAAGAATGGAGAAAATGACAAGTTGGGCTGGCGTTTGGACTACAACATGAAGCATCGCGGTGACGTGTATGCCACCCACGGCCTTGGTCCGGTGGCGCAAGCACTGGATATTCACCGTGGTGACCGTATGGAAACGCTGGTAGCCATGGATACCAAGTCTGTGGTAGGCAAGGAGCTGGTAGAGAAAAGAACCGGTGAGGAGTGCAAGGAGTTCCGTAACGGTGACCATACCACGACCATGATTCGTACAGCCAATGGAAAGGTGATTGAGATTCAGCACAATGTGATGACGCCACAACCCTATAACCGTCTGTATCAGCTTACGGGCACCAAGGGATTCGCCAACAAATATCCGGTAGAAGGGTATGCGCTTGACGCTGACCAGCTGAGTGCATCGGGCGTTCAGCCCAAAGTGGATGATTTGAATTCACACGGTTTCCTGCCGGAGACGGAGATGGAGGCACTCGTGGAGAAATACCAGCATCCCATTTTAAAGAAGTACGGTGAGATGGCGAAGGAAGTAGGAGGTCATGGTGGCATGGACTTCGTGATGGACAGCCGTCTGGTATATTGCCTGCAAAACGGTCTTCCTTTGGATATGGATGTATACGACCTTGCTGAGTGGTGCTGCCTTGCAGAATTGGGAGAACTTTCTATGGACAACGGTTGTGCGGCTGTGGCATTCCCCGATTTCACCCGTGGTGAATGGAATGTGGTGAAGGGCTACAAGCATGCATATGCAACTCCGGAAGAGGAAGCGGCTGCTATGGAGAAGGCAAAGGCATTTACTGCTAAACTGAAAGAGCAGGGAGCCAAGGAATGGGCTGAAAAGTAATAGCGGTATACTGATAAAACAAAAAACAGCAGGTGATAAGCCTGCTGTTTTTTTTTATCAGTTTGTCATTTAGTCACTTTCAGCAACTCTTCCTTCATCTTCTCCACTCCCGGAAAGCCGGTTTGTCTGAACGTGGTGTTTCCTTCGCGGTCTACAATCAGATAAGTCGGTACCCCTTCTATCTTGAATGCATCCGATAGGTATTTCCATTGGGCATCTGTCAGACGGAAATGTTCGCCGTGGATGTCGGGAATCATATTCTCCCAGGTCTTCAAGGGGGAGGTTTCGCCGGTGATGTACAGATATAGGATATCCTTGTCTTTCAGTTCCTCCTTCATGGGGGCCATCGTCTTGTTTGCCATACGGCATGGACCGCACCAAGTGGCCCAGAAATCTACTAACAATACTTTTCCTTTGAATTTGCTGATGATAGAAGTGAACAAATCTTCGTTGCTGACGTTGGCGTCCACTTGGTTGATGGTGTAGCCCGTCTTTTTCTTGTTGGCTTCGAGTTGTGCCAGCAGTTCGTCATTGGCGGCAGTCAGCATTTCACGGTATGCGGCGGGCATGGCGGCAACGGTGGCCTTTTGCTCGTCGGTGAGCGGGGTGAAGTTCTTGATACCCCGGTAGAGGGTGACATTACGGGCTATATCGAAGAAGATACCTTTGTCGGTTCCCCAGGCTTTGCCCAATTCTCCACTCCGTTCGACATTCCTTGAAGCCATTTGTACATACTGGTTGGACAAGACTGCCTGCGGCACATTCAATATACTCATATCTTCGTCGGACACGTAGTTGGCGGGTACTTTCCGGGCAAGTTCCTGATAGTAGTTGTTTGCTTCCTCCCGTTTGATGAGATTGGCGTGTAGGGCAGCCGATGTCAAGATGCTGGCAACGGAAGACAGCATGGCATTTGTAATCAGTTTGTTATTGATAGTCAAAAGTTGTCGGGTAGAAGCACTATAAGGCAACTTGTCTATTGCTTCTTGTGTTTCGTCGGATATTTGAAGTACGTATGCTTTGGCTGCATCAATATCCTTGCCAGCCAGTGCAGCTATGTTTTGATAGAGCTTGTCTTGCATGTCGATGCTGAGGTGGTTTCCGTTCAACTCTTGTGCCACGGTTTCCAGCGGTCCGTTGATATATACCATTTCTCCATAGGGTTTCCCTTCGCTGTGGAATTTAGACTTGCGCCGGGAAGCTTCGCGTAGATTGACGTATATTTCTGTTGTCTTGCCGGGTTCCATGAAGAACTGGAGCATATGCTCTCTACCCAAATATATGGTACATGGGGTAGTGCCGGGCAATGTTACTTCTTTGGTGAAACTGCCGTCAGGCTGGATGTCGAGTGGTATGTCCGTGATGTCTCCTTTGATATTCTCCCACACGGCAATACTGATTGGCATTCCCATATTGGGGCGTGAATCCAGGAGTTTTCCTTTCAGCATGGCTTTTCCGTATTGGATGACCGGTTCGGGAAGTTCGGCATTAGGGTCGGCTTTGTGTACTACGGCGTTCTGGGGAAGTGCCAGTTCCGGCAGTTTCTTGCTTTTCAGTTGTATTCCCCAGATGCTGAATCCGTTTTCCACCTTTTCGCCTTCGGTGAAGTCGAAGGAGGTAGCATTGTCGGATAGGGGAGGAAAGACCAACTGGAATTCCGCTTCGCCCGATTCGGGCATCCAAAATTCTTTACCTGGTATGATGCCTATACCGGAACGCAGTTGGTAGGTTTCTCCGTTATTGTCTGTCAGGTAGCTGTCGGGTGCAATCTGTATCCAGTACTTGGGACGATACTTGGCATAGATGTGGAGCACGGTTGCCGTGTCACTGATGACTACTTTACTCACTTCGATGGAAGTCGTGTTTCTTACGATAAACGGTGGTTGGTCAATCACACGGTTTTTGGCTTGCAGGGTACAGCAGATGCACAGTAGGAAGCCTGCTAAGAGGAAATGGATGTGTCTCATATGAATTGTTTTCTGCGAAAATACGAATGTTTCGTAAAGAAACAAGCATGTGGGAGTTAATTGATGTAAAATACTTCCATTTCTTCGTTTTTCAAAGAAACCTTGTATCTTTGCCGGTAATACTTAACACTTAATATCTTGTCATATGAGAACCAGAATTCTTTTGATGGGCTTGTTGTTGGCCGCTGTTGCCAATGCCCAGACTATCTATCATGATGCTTCCGCCTTCCCCCTTCTGGGCAAAGCAACAGAATCTACCCTTACCCGCTATGAGCGTCTGCCGGACTCTCTGCAGAACATCTCCCGCAAGCCGTTGTGGGACTTAGGCCGCAACAGTGCCGGACTCGCCGTGCGCTTCCGTTCCAACTCTACAAGCATTTCCGCCAAATGGGAAGTAAGGAACAATATGAGTATGAACCACATGACACCGACCGGCATTAAAGGCCTCGACCTCTACTGCTTGCAAGACGGCAAGTGGATATTTGCCGGTAGCGGACGTCCGCAGGGCAAAATCAATAAGGCGACTATCGTAAGCAATATGTTGCCCGAGGAGCGCGAATACCTTTTGTACCTTTCTTTATATGACGGGGTTACCTCGCTTTCCATCGGCGTGGATTCTTTATCCGCCATTACCCTGCCGGCAGTAGACTTGCCGAAACGTGAGAAGCCGGTGGTATTCTATGGTACCAGCATCTTGCAGGGAGGCTGCGCTTCCCGTCCCGGCATGGCGCATACCAATATTCTGGAACGTTGGCTCAATCGTGAGTGCATCAATCTGGGATTTAGCGGCAATGCCTTGCTCGACCTGGAGATTGCCGATGTCATAGCCGGTGTGGACGCTTCTATGTTTGTCCTCGACTTTGTGCCCAATGCTACCGTGGAGCAAATGAGAGAGCGTGCCGATAAATTCTATACCACTATCCGCAGCAAGCATCCCGATACGCCTGTCCTTTTCGTGGAAGACCCTCTCTTTACCCACTCTCCTTTTGACACCAGGATTGCCAAGGAGGTAAAGGACAAGAATGAGACATTGAATGCCTTTTTCCGTTCTTTGAAGCAACGTGGAGAGAAAAACATCTATTTCCTTGCTTCCCGTGACATCATCGGCCACGACGGGGAGGCTACAGTAGACGGCATTCATTTTACCGATTTGGGCTTTATGAGGTATGCTGAGATACTTTACCCGATATTGGAGAAACACATGCGACCGTAATTAGGTATTACAACCGTTTGTCTGTTTGCTGCCTTGCCGATGCTGTAGGGCAACTATTTGTTTCCTTTAACAAAACAGTCTGTTTCCTATAAGGGAACAGACTGTTTCAATATGGCGAACAAACTGTTTTTATATATTGGAACAAATTGTTCTGATACGCTGAAACAAAGTGTTCAAACGCATGTGAACACTTTGTTTCGTAGGCTTGGAACAATGTGTTACGCTTCTATACTCTTATGCTTCTTATACTCTTCAATCACATGTTTCCTGCTCTGCAATATCTGCCAGCGATATACCAGGCACGTGGTGATGAAGTAGAAGCCCGTTTGTATCCATAGTGCTTGGTACTCGAAAGAGACTTCATTGAGTGTGGCTCCCATGCTGTTGATGCGTACGTAGCCGTTGATGCCGAAGGTAGAAGGGAAGATGTACGAGAAGTACTTCCAGAAAGCGGGCATAGCAGCTCCCGGCCATGAAATGCCGGAGAGGAACAGCAGCGGCACGGAGGTGAACACGAACAGCAGCATGCACGTTTCGCGGTTGCGGATGGCAATGGATGCTGTCATGGCAAAGAAAATACAAGCGGCCAGGTAGGGCAGGGTGAACAGAGTCAGGACACCGGGTATCGCTATTTGGTTGAGGCTGAAAAGCCATGGAACCACACACAGTATATATACCGATACCAGTGAATATACCATGAAGTAGCTCAGCCCTTTTCCCATCACAATGCGTAGTGTGCCGTTGTAGTGGCGGTTGATAGGCACCAGGTCGCGGAAGCGGTTCTGCTCGCGTGCCGTCCCGGCAGACAAGCCGATGCCGAGTAGCAGCGTTTGCTGGATAATCAATACCAATACTGCCGGAATCAGGAAAGCGGCAAATCCGTTGGTCGGATTATAGAGGGCGACATCCTCATACTCTATCGGGTAGGCGGTAATTTCGTCCTGGCGGTCGGTGGTATTGGCGCTTCGCTCCACTTTGATGTCTGCGTTCATGGCGAGCGACACGTTGGTGTTGGCAGTCAGCAAGGCTTTGTAATACAGCAGTCCGCTCATGTCGCAGAAGATGCTGACCTGCGTCTGCTTACCGCGTACAATGTCGTCGCTGAAGGTGGAGGGGATGTAGATAATACCGTATGCCCTGCGGTCCTTCAACATCAGTTTGGCTTCTTCCATATCAGCGCAGTAGCTCACGAGGCTCACTTCGGGACTGGAGTCCACTTTCCGCAGGTATTCGCGGCTCAACGAGGAGCGTGAGTCATCCACCACGACAGTGGGCACTTCGTGGATAGTTTCGTTGGTATAGATGAAAGCGTATATCAACGGATAGACCAACGGAACGAGCACGAAGAAGATGAGCACGCCCTGGTCGCGGAAGGTGGTGCCGAATTCCCGTTTCCATATATAGAACAAGTCATGAATGCCTTGTATCACTTTCTGTCTGAACGTCAGGTCTTTCATTAGGGCATGTATTTATAGTAAACCAACGCTCCTTTCAGCCTATGGGCTATAAGGAACGGGAGCATCATGAAAATAAGCAGCGCTACGTAGTTGACCCACGAGTAAATCATGGGGTATCCATTCAGTGCCTGGTCCACATAAATCAGGAAATAGTGGCGCAGGGGGAACAGATTTGCCAATGCCTGCAATACGGGGTGCATGCCCATGGCAGGGAATGACAATCCGCACATGGAGAAAGAGAGTACGCCCCATAGGGAAGCGAAACTGAGTCCCAGACGCAGGGTAGGCAGGGTTCCTATCATCAATATTCCCATGCCTTGCGATGCCAGCACCAGGCAAAGGGTGGCAAGCAGCATCGGCAGGATGCCGCTGTTGCAGGGAAAATGGAGGAAACCGTAGAGGTATACATTATATAATATTCCCATCAGGAAGAAGATGGCGGTATGCGGCAGCAGTTTGCCGGCAAGGGAAATCCAGATGGAGTTGTTGCCCATGCGCAGCCATTCGCGGGCCGTGCGGTCTTTTATCTCAACTCCGATGGAATAGACGGTCACCATGAAGATAAGCAGCATCAATACACCCGGTGCAAAGGTGTTGCACAGATATACGGAGTAGTTCAGCCACGGGTTATTGAGTGGATGCGTATCTATGACGATGGGCTGGAGGAAGGCCATCGCTTGCTCCTCGGTAGCGCCTTTGGCATAGAGGGCGGTGCGGGCGGCGGCTCCCGATGCCAGTTCGCTCATCATCTTCATATCTTTGAAGAGCAGTGAGCCGGCAATGAGTAGTGTGTTGTTGGTGTAGAACGAGAGTTTGGGCTGCCGTTGCGCCTGCGCCTTGGCGGAGGTGCCTTCGGGTATATAGAAGAAGCCGTAAATCTCTCCGCGCTGCATGGCGGTGCGGGCTTCGTTGATATTGGGATAGCGAGCCACGACGGCTGTCTGCTCAAAAGCGTCCAAGTTACGTATCAGCTGGCGTGAAGTGGCACTCATGTCCTGGTCTACCACACCTACGGGCATGTCCGTAGGAAGCCCGGAGTCCATCAGCGTGGTGAAGAATATGTAGCAGAACAACGGTGCTATCACCATACAGAACAGATAGAGCGGGCGGGAAACAAGACGGCGGCATTCGCGTCTTGCTACATTCCACAAAGCCGTATGTTTCTTATTTCTTTCCATCATCCTCTCCAATAACTCATAACTCCTTTACTTCTTCAATACAACACTCATTCCCGGACGCAGTCCTTCCACCTTCTCTTGCGGAGCGGCTTTTACTTCGAATGTTTTCAGGTCGAACTGGCCGGTAGTCTTGGTCGCTTTCCAGGCGGCATATGTGCCGAGGTCTTTCATATAGTACACTTTCAGGCGGATATTCTTATCGAGTGCAGGGATGAACGCCTCGAATTCGGTATTCATACCCAACCCTTGCAGCAAGTCCTCGCGTACATTGAAGGTTACCCACATATCGTCCAGAATGGCGATGTTCATAATGGGAGCACCCGTGCCCACGAGCTCGCCTACTTTTGGGAATATCTCGGATACCTCACCGGCAGTCTGTGCAATCAGGTAAGTTTCCTTGATGTACGATTCAACTTCGGCCACAGCTCCTTTGGCACGTTCCACCAAGGCAGCGGCAGCGGCTTTGTCTTCGCGTTCCGCACCGTTCTTGGCCATATCATACTGGGCTTTGGCGGCTTTCTCTGTAGCCCGGGCTGCATTGCGTTGGGCGGTAACTTCGTCAAGCTTTTGTGTAGACATCACGCCTTGGTCGTGCAGGTTCTTCACACGCGTGTAGGATTTTTCGGCAATCTCCAGTCCGGCCAGTGCCTTTTGCCACATTTCATAGGCAGCTTGTATCTGTTCCCGACGGGCGCCTTTCAGAGCTTTTTCGTTCTGGGCTTGGGCTGCCGATTCGGCGGCGCGTGCTTGTTCCAGTTTGGCCTGCACGTCCGGAGCCTCCAAAATGGCAAGGGTGTCTCCGGCTTGTACGCTTTGTCCCTCTTTTACACGAAATTCCAGAATACGTCCCGGCACTTTGCTCGATACTCGATACTCCGTTACTTCTGCTTGTCCTTGCACAATTTCCGGCCCTTTACGCAACATGAAGAAACCTACAAGGGCAACGATGGCAATCACTCCCGTCAGCGTGAGGAATGCCAACAACATGTTACTGTTTTGTGATTTTGTATCCAACATATTATTTACTATTTGACTGTTTACTATTTACGATTGAAGAAACTATCAATTATCAATTGTCAATTCCCCCGTTGCCTTTCTCAGATAGATTTCCGTCAGTTTTACGTCAATCTGTGCGTCTATCTTTTCCGATTGGGCAGAAAGCCATGCGGTGTGCGCTTCGAGCACATTGCTGGCAGGTATAACGCCTTCCTCAAAGCCAAGTGTGGCGTATCTCAGGTTCTCGTTGGCTTTTTCCAGGTTCTTTTCGGCCATGGTCAGTTTCTTGGCAGCTTCGTTCACTTGGAAAGCCGACTGGTTGACCTGCAGCTCTATCTTTTCTTTGGCGTCATCCAACTGGTATTGGGCGATGCGTGCTTCCGATTTGGCTGCTTTTACTTTATAGATGCCTTCGCCCCAGTGCCAGATGGGTACCGACACCATGACACCCACATTCCACATCCCCTTGAACTTTTTCTCGAAACTGTTGAAGACGGAAGGGTTGGTTGCCATATAGCTGCCCATTAGTGCTATGGAAGGAAGATATTCCGAACGGGTGACATTTACTTTCTGCTTATAAATCTGCGTGGCAAGTTCCAGGCTACGCACTTCGGGACGGGTAGCATAAACATTGTTGATGTCGATGGCACCGTTTTCCGGAGTAGTGGGAGCCAGGTCTTCCTTCTGTTCGTCTGTGAGCATGACGGGAGTGGAAAGGTCGAGACCACACAATTGGCACAGCAGCATCCGGGCAAGGCTCAGGCCATCGGTTACTTTGGTCAGGGTCATTTCGGCCTCATTCACTTTTACTTTGATGGAGAGTCCGTCTGCTTTGGTGGCAACGCCTTCGGCAATCATTTTGTCAACGTCGCTGTCGAGCTTCTGCAGTAGTTTCAGATAACCTTCTGCCAGCTTCTTTTTATGGGCAAGGGACACTACCTGCCAATATGCCTGGTCTGTACTCAGGATTACTTCCTGCATACCGGTGTTGTGCTGCTGGCGGGCCAGCTCTTCGGCGTATTTGGTAATTTTGTTGTAGGCACGTATCTTGCCGCCCATATATAGGGGTTGGGTCAAGGTCAGTGCGCCCGCATACATATTGCGGGTGTCTGTACGAAAGGCGTCAACCAAGGATTGGCCTGCACCGTCGAGGGCACCTACCAGGCTTTGTCCTAAAGCCGGCAATTGGCCTGCCAGTTCTGGATGAAGCTGTGCGATGACTTGGGCAGCCTGCTGTAACGGTCCGCTGAGACTTGTACCCAATCCGGACAAGGCTCCTTTCTGAGCGTCGCTGAGGATGGACAACTCTTTTTGACTGCGCATATATCCGCCGCTGGCCGAAATGTTGGGAAGGTAATTAGTAAATGCCGCTTTCCTTTGATAGTGGGCAGCGTTGATTTTTTCCTGGCTTATCAGCAGTTCTTTGTTGTTGGAGATTGCCAATGCACGGCAACTATCCAAGCTTAATGCTTCCTGGGCCTTCATGGGGAAGGATAGGTATGCCAAACAGATGAAACAGAAGAACTTTTTCATTGGGCTATACATTAATTAAGGTGATGAATCTGTTGTTTATACAGCAACAATAATTGCATAAACAACGATGCAAATGTATAGGCTTTCAATGATATTGCAAAATAATTTAGATTTTTTTGTATTAATTCAAGCTGAATGATTGCGAACCGATAAGGGTACCGTCAGCAAAAATGTCTACGCGGTAGGTGCCTGCATAGAGGTATTCTTCTACATCCCAATATACGGTGACGGCTTGCTCTTCTCCGTTGTATTCTATATACTTCTTGATGGAATATACCAGTTCCCGGTTCTCGTATGGGAAGGTGTTCGAGGAACTTTTGGTCAGCACGTTATTGTCCGGTTTGGTGATGCGGATGTAGAGGGTACGTTCGCCGGTCTCTGCAGTGATGTTTTTCACGATGGAGAAGTTTATTTTGAACTTCACGATGTCTTTCACCTTCTTGGCAGTCTTGCCGCGTTTGTTTGTGGGCTGCACAGAGATGTTGGTGGCGTCCAGTTGGGCGGCAAGTGTCACGGTCTTGGTAAGGTTCTTCTTCTCTTCGGACAAGTTGCTGATTTGCCGGGAAGCGGCGTTGTACTTCTTGGTGACATCGGCTATGATTTCCTTCTGTTGAGCAGTCAGGCGGTTCAGCGAGTCAATCTGGTTGATATAGCCTATCATGACTTTGCGGAGAGAGGCCAGTTCCTTCTTCAGACGGCGTATCTCGGTGGCATTGCTGCTCTTCACGGTGCGGAGTTCTTCCAATAAACGTTGGGTCTTCAATTGTTCCTGCTCTAAGAGTACGGAGAGGGAGTCGTTGGAGACTGTCAACTTCAGTTCGTCATATTGTCTGGCGAAGTCTGTGTATTGATTTTCAAGGTCTTCTTTATCCAGATTGAATTCCATCACCAGTTCCTTGTTGGTTTGCTTTTCGGAAATCAGCAGAATGGTAACTCCTATTAATAATAAGATAAGGAGGCTGCCTGCCACGATGAGAAGTGTATTCTTCTTAACTGCCATTTTTGATAATGATTAATGGTTAAGTGATTAATGGTTGGTGGCTGATTATTCGTCCTACATTCATTAATCGTCCGCAAAATTAATCATTAATCATTAATCATCGTCCACTAATCATTGGCTAAATGTGTATTTAACTAAAATTATTACGGAAATATTTCTCTAATTACGAAGTTCGCTGTACTTTTGCGTCATCTTTAAAGAACACTTATAAACAAAAAACTTTAGAAATTATGTCAAAAGTAACCGTAGTAGGTGCAGGTAACGTAGGTGCTACATGCGCTAATGTGTTAGCCTTTAATGAAGTGGCTGACGAAGTGGTAATGCTGGACGTGAAAGAAGGCGTTTCAGAAGGTAAGGCAATGGATATGATGCAGACTGCTCAACTGCTGGGCTTCGACACCACTGTTGTAGGTTGTACCAACGATTATGAGAAGACTGCCAACTCCGACGTTGTAGTGATTACTTCCGGTATTCCCCGTAAGCCGGGTATGACTCGTGAAGAATTGATCGGTGTTAATGCAGGTATCGTTAAGTCGGTTGCACAGAACATCTTGAAATATTCTCCGAATGCTATCCTTGTGGTTATCTCCAACCCGATGGATACCATGACTTATCTGTCATTGAAGTCTCTGGGCTTGCCGAAGAACCGTATCATCGGTATGGGTGGTGCTTTGGACAGCTCTCGTTTCAAATATTTCTTGTCTCAGGCTTTGGGCTGCAACGCCAACGAAGTGGAAGGCATGGTTATCGGTGGTCACGGTGATACTACCATGATTCCGTTGGCTCGTCTGGCTACTTACAAAGGACAGCCGGTAAGCACACTGCTGAGCGAAGAAAAACTGAACGAAGTGGTAGCTTCTACTATGGTAGGTGGTGCTACACTGACTAAGTTGCTGGGTACTTCTGCATGGTATGCTCCGGGTGCGGCAGGCGCTTATGTCGTTGAGTCTATCATCCACAACCAGAAGAAGATGATTCCTTGTTCAGTATATCTGGAAGGAGAATACGGTGAATCAGACATCTGTATCGGTGTTCCCGTAATCCTTGGCAAGAACGGTATCGAGAAAATCGTTGAACTGGAACTGACTGCTGACGAAAAAGCTAAATTTGCTGCCAGCGCTGCTGCCGTTCACAAGACAAATGCCGCTTTGAAGGAAGTAGGTGCTCTCTAATTGAGGGTAACTTAAAATGATAAGCAAACCTCACGGTCTTTTTCCGAAAGGAAAAGTCGTGAGGTTTTTTTTATTCTCCAAAAACAAGAATCATTATGAAAAAACTACTATTAGGTATTGCTGCCGTTTGCCTGGCTGGTTTTACTTTTGCGCAGGATGCTCCGCTGTGGATGCGTCATAGTGTCATCTCTCCCGATGGGACCACCATTGCTTTTACGTATAAAGGAGACATCTATACGGTGCCGGTTGCCGGTGGACGTGCCATGCAGATAACTACCAATCCCGCATATGATACGGCTCCGGTATGGAGTCCGGACAGTAAGCGGATTGCTTTTGCTTCGGACCGTATGGGAAGCCTGGACGTCTACATTGTGGCCAAAGACGGAGGCGAACCACGACGGCTGACTACCCACTCGGGAAGCGAAACGCCGCTTGCTTTTACAGATGCCGGACATGTCTTGTTCTCTGCGGGCATCATGCCGTCTGCCGAGGCTGTTGTCTTTCCCTCTAACGGGCAGTTCAATCAGGTCTATCGAGTATCAGTGGAGGGAGGGCGCCCGACGATGATTTCGTCCATGCCTATGGAGTGCATCTCCATCAATAAGGAGGGAGCGATGTTGTATCAAGATAAGAAAGGTTACGAGGACTACTGGCGTAAACATCACGTATCGCCCATTGCCCGTGACATCTGGATGTATACTCCGGGAAAAGAACCGCAGTACCGCCAGCTGACCACTTTCGGAGGAGAAGACCGTGAACCGGTTTGGGCTCCTGATGGAAAAACATTCTACTATCTGAGTGAGGAAAACGGCTCTTTCAATATCTACCGACGTACTCCCGGAGATGCGAAGGCCGTGCAGTTGACGCACTATACCAAAAATCCGGTACGCTATCTCAGTGCCGCTACGGACGGAAGGTTGTGCTATGGATTTGATGGTGAGATTTACACCCTGCTTCCCGGTGGAGAAGCGCAAAAGGTGAACATCAGCATTGTTTCCGACAGAAACGACAAGGACATTATCCGCCAGATTAAGAGTAGCGGTGCCACGGAAATGGCAGTGTCTCCGGATGGTAAGGAAGTGGCTTTCGTTTTGCGCGGCGATGTCTACGTCACTTCAGTGGAATATAAGACTACGAAGCAGATAACGAATACTCCTTGTCAGGAACGTACCGTAGACTTTGCCCCCGATGGGCGGACACTGGTTTATGCTTCCGAACGTGGCGGGCTTTGGCAACTTTACACTTCGACGATTGTGCGTAAGGATGAAAAGCTGTTTACCTATGCCACAGAGCTGAAGGAAGAACGCTTGACAAACTCGGATGCCGCTTCTTTCCAACCCCAATACAGCCCTGACGGTAAAGAGATTGCCTTTCTCGAAAACCGCAGCACCATCCGTGTCATCAATTTGAAGACAAAGGATGTGCGTACCGTTATGGATGGCAAGTATCAATACTCTTATTCGGACGGTGACCAGTGGTTTCAGTGGAGTCCGGACAGCAAATGGATTCTTTCGGACTATATCGGTGTAGGTGGATGGAACAACAAAGATGTTGTGCTGCTGAATGCCGATGGCAAGGGTGAAATGGTGAACCTGACCGAGAGCGGATACAACGATGGCAATGCCAAATGGGTATTGGGTGGAAAAGCCATGATTTGGACCAGTGACCGTGCGGGGTATCGCAGCCACGGCAGTTGGGGAGCCGAAGACGATACTTATATCATGTTCTTTGATGCTGAAGCATACGACCGTTTTTTGATGAACAAGGAAGAAACCGCTTTACTCGAGGAAGCGGAGAAGGCAGAGAAGGAAAAAGCCGGGAAGAAAGACGAAAAGGATGCTAAGAAGAAAAAAGAGGATGCCGACAAAGATAAGGAGAAAAAGGTAGAGCCGTTAAAGTTCGACCTCGCAAACCGCTTTGACCGTATTGTACGCCTGACCGTCAACTCCTCGCATATGGCAGATGCCATGCTTTCTGCTAAAGGGGATAAACTCTATTATCTTTCTGTTTTCGAGGATGGGTACGATCTTTGGGAACACAATCTGAAAGAGAATGTTACAAAAGTTCTTTTGAAGAAAGTAGGTGCAGGCGCTTTGCAGCCTGACAAGGAAGGGAAGAATATCTTCCTTTGTGCCCGCGACGGAATGAAGAAGATAGAGATTGAAGGCAGCAAGATTTCTCCAATTGAATTTGAGGCTTTCTTCGATTACCGCCCTTATGGTGAGCGTGAATATATCTTCGACCACATCTGGCAGCAGGTAAATGATAAGTTCTATGTGGCAGACTTGCAAGGTACGGACTGGAATGGATACAAAGAAACTTATAAGCGCTTCTTGCCGTATATCAACAATAACTACGATTTTGCGGAAATGCTGAGTGAGATGCTGGGTGAATTGAACGGTTCTCATACGGGAGCGCGTTATTATGCTTCGGGCGCAGCACTTCCTACGGCTGCTTTGGGAGTGTTCTATGATGAAGCTTATGCGGGCGATGGATTGAAGATTAAAGAAATTATAGCTCAGAGTCCATTGACGAAGAAAAAGACGGATGTCAAGCCGGGCTGTATTATCGAGAAAGTGGATGGTGTTGCCATTAAGGCTGGCGCTGATTATTTCCCGTTACTCGAAGGTAAGGCAGGCCGCAAGGTGATTCTCTCGGTCTATGATCCTGTTACCGGAAAGCGGTTTGAAGAAACCTTGAAGCCCATATCTTACGGTGCCCAGAATGAGCTGTTGTATAAGCGCTGGGTGGAAAACTGCCGCAAAAAGGTGGATGAATATTCCGGCGGACGCATTGCTTATATTCACATCAAAGGTATGGATAGTCCGAGCTTCCGTAAGATTTACTCCGATTTGTTGAGCGAAAGCAGTCGTAAGAAAGAGGCTGTTGTGGTGGATACCCGCCATAACGGAGGCGGGTGGCTGCACGAACAAGTAGCGACGTTACTTAGCGGCAAGGAGTATGAACGCTTTGTGCCGCGTGGCCAGTACATCGGCAGCGATCCTTTTGACAGATGGCTGAAACCTTCGTGTATGCTGGTTTGCGAGGATAATTACAGCAATGCCCACGGTACTCCTTTTGTGTACAAGACGTTGGGTATCGGTAAGCTGATAGGTGCTCCCGTGGCAGGAACCATGACTGCTGTCTGGTGGGAAAGCCAGATCGATCCAAGTATTGTATTCGGTATTCCGCAGGTAGGTTGCATGGATATGCAGGGCAACTATCTGGAGAACCGCACGTTGCAGCCTGATATCCTGGTCTATAATGAACCGGAAGCTGTTTTGAAGGGAGAAGATGCACAGCTGAAAGCGGCGGTGGACCACTTGCTGAAGAGGTTGCCGCAAAAGAAATAGATGGATTGGACTTTATAAACAAGAGGCTGAATTCAAGATTGAATTCAGCCTCTTGTTTATAAAGTCGATGGGGTGTCTTATTTATTTTACAGTTACTTCTGACAGTTTTAACCAACCAGAATTAGTGAAGGTTCCCTTGGCAGAGATATCCAGCCCCTTAACATTGCTTCCATTGCCTTTGGTTGTATCGACTAAAGCTACTGCCCAGGTATAGGTTCCTTTTTTTACCCCGTGAAGTTTGGGAGTGAACTCATAGGAAGTGGGATAGCCTTTTATCCAGACGGATAAATCAGTATTGTTGTCCAGATAAGAGTAGACTACTTGATTGTCTTGGTTCAATAATGCGAAAGCTACTTTATACTTTTGGTTCCATTGTGGTATATTGGTTGGGCAATATCCCCAGCCTAAGTTGTTCCAGCGATGTACTATCTTTATTCTTGAACCACTCTTCATTTCTTTGGGAACTACAATGGAATCGGGATATAAACGATAACCTCCTTCGGAGATGAAACGCTCAACCAAAGGATAGGCATCACGGAACCAACTCATGGTTTCGTCTCCTACACGGAAATCCATCATGTTGACATGAGCTTCCTGACCGTCTTCAAATTCTCCGATACGCACATCTTTGGCTGTTTTGTAACCGCTCGGGTCATTGTGATAAGGGTGCTTGCTCACAATCCATCCACCTTCCAGTAGAACCGGGCGTTTCATAATCCAAGGTTTCACATAGTTTCGCTCCCACTGGCCGTAATACTCTCTCATTCCGAAAGCATCATGACGTAAGGAAAAGCCTTTCTCGCAAGCGCTGTCCAACAAGCGTTTACTATCGGGATCAAAATTCTCCTCACCTGCCCAGTCTTTGCCTGCACCCATCCAACGATGGTAGTTGATAACTAAAGGTACTTTGGTGAAGTGTTTGACGTAGAGGTCTGTAATCCAATTGAACACAGCTTCCCGGTTCTTGGGGTCAATGTACTTCATAGTGTGTGCCTCACCCCATTTGCCAAGACCGTAGCCGTCTATAAATTCCACCAGGTCAGGGTCATTGTATTTTTGGGCAAATGCTTCTATGAACTTTGCATATTTCTCCTGGAAGATAGGGTCATCAGGATAGGGAGAGCGTTTTCCATTGTCTGTATAGTATTTGGCTCCTGCATCGAATACATAGGCCGGAGTGGCTTCATTTTTTCGGTCGCGGCTGTCGACAACTACACGGAAAGAGAGACGCATACCTCTGTCGAGTGCCCCTTGAATTACTTTTTTCAACTTTTCGTTGGTATCCCAGCCGTAGACTCCTTCGGCGGGATTGAAGGTACTCCAATGCGTACGGATATAGAGTGTGCGTGCATAATCGGAGATTTTCACGGTTGTTCCTTTTTCCGGTACATAGATATGGTCGTATTTCTTCCAGAAGTCATCGCTGACATTCTCATTTGCATAAACAACCCAACCACTTAAAGGGTTTCCCTGCATGGTTTTTCTGTCTGGCCAGATTTTTATATAATCAGCTTCCGTATCTACAGCCATCTTGTATATCTGGCATCCTGCTGCAAGAAACGCACCGACACCGTAAACTTCTGTCATGTCACGCGTCACTTTACGGGGGTCGGCACCGATAGGCTGTACCCAGCCAAGTTTACCGCTTGCATCTACAGCATCGGTCAGTGCCTTCCAGCCTTTTATAATGACTGGCATGAAATCGTCTTCATTCAAGAGTCCCGCATTTACGCCATATGCCAACGCATATACAAAGAAACCGGTGGAACTGGTTTCGGGAGAAGGATAAGAAGCCGGATCCAGAAGGCTGGCATGCCAATAACCGTCTTCGTTCTGCAATCCGGCGATACGTGTGCATAACCGGATAAACAGTTCTTCGTAATAAGCGCGTTCCATCAAGCCTTTGGGCAACTCCTGCAATACTTCTGCCAGACCGGCCAGTACCCAGGCATTTCCACGTCCCCAGAACACCTTTTTGCCATTGGCTTCTTTTTTACCGAAATAATGCCAATCGCGGTAGAAAAGGTTCTCTTCCTTATCGAATAGGTATTCGTAGGTAGCCCGGTATTCATTGTCCATGAATTGGAGGTATTTCCGGTTGTTGGTTTCACGGTATAGCTTGGCATAAACCGGGGGGGCCATAAACAAGGCATCACACCAGGTCCAGCGTTCTAGGGTTTTGTTGTCACCATACTCCAGTTTGAATGTACCGTTGGATGGATGGTTGACAATCCATTCCGTACGTGCCAGGGTAGGAGCCAGTATTTCCTCTTTTTTATATTTACGGTATAAGTCAATGAATGATTGGGAAACGGTTATATCGTCTGCATGGTACAACCGCTGATGGGGTTGCCAGCAGTTTCGTCTTCCTATTTTATAGAGCCATTGATAGTAGGTGCTGTCATTGTACTCCTCTTCTGCCAGTTTAGCCCAATCTACCATACCTACATAAAGTGCTCCATTGGTCCAATCCAGGTCGTGGTGTTCGTGGGCAGTGTTAGGATTGGAAATTTGCCAGTCTGCCACTTGCTTCATTTTCTCTTTTACTTCCTTTTTGCTGAATGGCACTTGTGCCATGATTGCCATACTGATAAACAGAAAGGCTGCTGCTGTTAATTGTCTGTGTATCTTCATGATTGTTTATTGATAAAATTAAGGGAATTGCCTTTGTTCTCAATGGACGCGGACAATTCCCTTTATGAGAATCTTGAAAACTATCTTTTTACCTTTATTCGTGTTTTATTTTGTCTTTGTGCTGTTAATATCCTTCGTTTTGCGGGAATTCTGCACCCGTATTTGAATCGATTATGCTCTGAGGAATCGGCCATAATGTGTGGTAATCACGCATAACGGGCCCCGATTCTGTATTGTATTTGCGGGTACGCTCCAATAATTTGCCGGTACGGCATAAGGTAAAGCGGCGTGATTCTTCACCTACCAACTCGCGGATACGTTCGTCCAGCAAGAAGTCCATGGTCATTTCACTGTCCGTAATTTCAGGAGCATGTGCGCGACGGCGTACAACATTGATTGCTTCGCGGGCACCTGAAATATCGTTCAACCCCAACCTTGCTTCGCAGAGTAAGAGATAAGTCTCGGACAAACGGAACTTCATGCGGTCACGGTAGGAACCGGTCAAAGAAAGGTTTTCGGAACGGCCATAGAAGAATTTTGTCAGAGCCGGATAAAGACGGAAGGTGGTAAACCATGTTTCGTCTGTAATCGTGGCTTTTTTACCATAAAGGTCGGGCATGTTCTCGTTGTTGTAATACCAGTTACGTTTGATGTTGTATTCGGAATTACGAATGTCTTCTTCATCAAAGAAACCGGTATCTTCTCCAATCCACCATTTCATTGGTACCAATTGCGACAAGCCGCGGCCACCCAGTGAGTCTGCCAAAACAAAACCGGTAATTTCGAAGTATTTGGGTTCCCAGGCACGGCGTGTCCAGTCATCGGAATTTGTACCGCCACCAGTAGTGTTATATTCAAACTGCATGACCCAAATGCTTTCCATATTGCCGGATGTGCGATTTTGATTGTTTTCAACGAATAGGTCGGAGAACACATCGCCGTTTGCTTTTACCTTTTCACCGAAGCGGTCTTCCATCAAGTGGAAATATCCGCTGTTGATGACATTCTCTGCGGCAGTTTCAGCCTTTGCATAATCACCCTGCATCAAGTAAACCTCACTTAGTAAGTGTTCTGCCGCCCATTTGGTCAGCTTGCCGACTTTTACGGCATCAGGGTCAGTAGGCAGGTTCTCGACAGCAAACTGAAGGTCTTCTACCATGTGGGCAATAACCTCTTCCTTCGGTGTACGGGTAAAATCGATTCTGAACTGATCTTGAATCTTGTCTACATAAGGAACGTCTCCATACAGATAAACCAATGTACGGTATGCATAGGCGCGGAAAAAACGTGATTCTGCCTGATAGAGCGCCTTGTCTGTGCTATTATCCCAGTTCGTGTTTATTTCCGAGTATTTCAACATCTCATTGGCTCCTGCAATCAGGCTATAAGCCCAGTTCCAGTAGGAACCCACAATACCGGTATTTGGAGTTAATGTCAAAAAACCGAACGGTTGGATAGAACCGTCTTTAGTGCCCATGGTAGCAAGGTCAGTGGCAATCTGCAATGCTTCGTAAGGGCAAGCGGCATTGTGCATGAAGGCACCGTTTTCACCCCAAGTGTTGTATTCAGAGCGTGCTTCGGCATAAAGTCCGGTAGAACCTACTTCGAAACCATAGGAACTTGTATATGTGTTGTCCGGAGCCAGTTCACTTTTCAGTTTCTCATCCAGAAAGTCAGAGCAACCGGTAGCAGACAGAGCTACTAACAGAGCTAGAGTTGCTTTTGATATATAATTTTTCATTGTATATATATTTAAGTAAGTTTAGAATGATAAGTTCAGTCCAAGTACGTAGGAACGTGCAGTCGGGTAAGAGGCAAACCAACTGTTGTCATAGTTCAATACGCTGCGTATATCACAGAATGTATAAGGATTCTCCACACTGATATTGACTCCCAAACCGCTCAGTCCCAATTTCTTTACAAAATTCTTTTCAAAATTGTATCCTAAAGTGATATTCTTTATTTGGATGTATGTAAAGTCTTTGTAATAGCTGTGTCCGTCGAAGTTGTTATATGCTGGAGAAGCATATTTGGAATTGGTGTGTTCCGGTGTCCAGTAATCGGCATTATGCAGATAGTTGTATAAGTTGTAACTCCAACTTCCGATATTGGCTTCGTTCAACTCACGTGTAACTTTGAAGGTTCCATTCAGTAGGAATGACAAGTAAAAGTTCTTGTAAGTCAATGTATTGCTCATAGACATGAGGAAGCTTGGATTCTTTGAACCGATGATAACTTTGTCATTGGAGTCAATATAACCGTTTCCGTCTGCATCTTTCACTTTGGCAGAACCTGGTTTGGCACCTTTTTGGATCTCTTTTTCTGTACCGTCTGCTGCGGTATAGGTGAATTTGTCACCTTCCTGCCAGATGCCGTCGACGTCATAGTCGTAGTAAACTCGCAAGGGTTTGCCGATGAACCATTTATTGGTGATATCATCTTTTTTGTCACCACGTAGGTCTACAATCTTGTCACGGTTCAGTGAAAAGATGATTCCGGTGCTCCATTCGAAGTCCTTATTACGTATGTTGACGGTGTTCAAGGTAAATTCAACACCTTTATTGCGTGTTTTACCCACATTATCCCAAATGGTTTTATAGCCGTTCATGATAGGAACAGTACGTTTCATCAGCAAGTCTTTTGTGTTGGCGACATACATTTCAATGTTACCGTTGATACGGCCGTTGAAGAATGAATAGTCGATACCGACGTTGAATGTTTGGGTTGTTTCCCACTTTAGATTCGGATTTCCGACACCGTCGTTGGCCAGATAAGCACCGTTGACACCTGCTCCACCGTCACCCCAGATATAGTTTGTGAGGTGCAGACGGTCCAATGTCTGATAGGGGTTGATGGCTTGGTTACCGTTAGAACCATAAGATACGCGGAGCTTCAATTGGTCCAGCCAGTTTTGTGCATTTTCCATAAAACTTTCGGAAGCAATGTTCCATGCAGCAGCCACTGACGGGAAGAATGCATACTTGTTGTTTGCACCGAAGGCAGAATAACCGTCGGAACGTCCGGTCAAAGTCAGCATGTATTTCCCTGCATATGAATAGTTCAAGCGAAGCATATAAGACAACATCGAGGTTTCTGATAAACCGGATCCTACAGTCTTATTTTTCTCACCTGCATTGATGTTATGATAACTGGAATCATCGTTTACAAAACTTTCGGCACTTGACTTGGAAGTCTTTTTCTGAGTTTGTTGTACACTGAACAAACCTGTAGCGTCGAAACGGTGCTTGCCAAATTCACGATTATATTTGAGCAGATTTTCCCAAGTGTAATCCCAGTAGTGTTCATTGTTGATGCTGGCTTTTCCGCTGGCTGTTCTACCGTCTTTGGTGTCACGGCCATAGTATGTGCCGGTAAAGTCGCTACGATAGTTGTAACCAAAGGTTGTACGGGCTGAAAGACCTTTTACCGGCAACAGAATGTCAGCATAGGTGTTGATGAAGAAGTTACGTCTTGTTTGATCTTGATCGGCATTGACATTGGCCATCGGGTTAATAATCAGAGATTGGTCCATAGGTTCTTCATAATACTTGCCGTTTTCATCTTTGTAGATACCATAAGGACTTTGCTTTACAGCATGTTCAATATTCGGGGTTATACCACCGCCATCTCTTTGAATAAATTGGGTCTGTATACCGATAGTCAGCCATTTATTTAATACTTGTGTGACACTCAAATTGATATTGTAACGTTTCATGGCGGAGTTGTAGACTACACCTTCTTGATCCAGATAGGAAACTGCCCCCATATAAGTGGTGCTTTCAGTACCTCCGGAAATGCCTACTTGATGTTCCATGGTAAATGCATTGCGGAAAATATAGTCCTGCCAGTCGTTTGTAACGCCTTTCTTGTAATTTATAAGTTCGCTGGCACTCAGAATATTCTCAGGAGCCAATTGGTCACCGCTCCATCCATCTTTCAGGCGTGCAATGTCTTGTTTAAATGTGATGTATTCGTCTGGAGTCATCACATCAATGGTCTGTTGGGGTTGCGACATTCTGAACTGCCCTTTGTATGTAACTTGGGGTGCACCTTTCTTGCCTTTCTTTGATTGAATCAAGATGACACCATTGGAACCGCGTGAGCCGTAGATAGCTGCTGCGGAAGCATCTTTCAAGACACTAAGGCTTTCGATGATGTTTGGGTCAATATCACTCAAAGAACCGTTGTAAGGAATACCGTCCAATACGATGAGCGGTGCATTGTCAGCACTTAATGAGTTTTCACCACGTACACGGAGGGTTTGGTCTGCACCCGGTTTCGCATCACCAGTAGTTACGCTTAAGCCCGGGATTTGTCCTGCAAGACGGTCCATCAAGTTACTGCTATTTATCATGTTCAGCTTCTTCTGGTCTACTGATACCAGACCTCCGGTCAGGTCGGACTTACGCTGTGTACCATAGCCGATTACCACGACTTCTGCCAGTGTTTTACTGTCTTCCACTAACTTTACGGTACTGTTTCTACCAGCTTTTACAGTCTGTGTTACATAACCGATATAGGAGATTTTGAGATTACTCCCTGCCGGTGCGTTGATTGTGTATTTTCCGTCAAGATCTGTAATGACACCAGTACTGGTTCCTTCCACCATGACATTTGCTCCGATAATCGGTTCACCACTTTCGTCAATTACTGTACCAGAGATGTTCTGTGGTTGTCCGGATATTGCCTTGTTATTCTTTCCGGTATATAAAATAATGTGTGTTGCGTCGATTTCAAATTTAACATTGGTCCCTTTCAATAAGGCTGCTATTGTCTTATTAATAGTTTCATTCTTAACATTCAAGCTGACTTTCTGTTTGATGTCTATTTGCTGCGATTCATAGAAGAAAGTGTATCCACTTTGCTTTTCCACTTTTGGCATAGCCTCTGATAATGGGATATTTGTGAACTTCAGTGTGATCAGTTTCTCTTTCTTTTGTGCAGAAACCGGGGCACATAGAAGTACCAGTATAAGAATGATGAGTTGTTTTCTTATATCCATAATTGTCTTAAATTTAAAGATTAATGTAGGTGTTTACTTTTCGTTAATTATTAAATAATGTGCATTTCTCATTTGTTTGTTTGGCATAAGTTTTTAATTTTGTTACTGTTTCATTTTACTTTTTGTTTTGTGTCTGCAAACGAAATTGTCAACTCATTCTCTTCGTTAAAGGTATATTTCATAGGTTGGATGCGTGCCATGATGCGGAGTATTTCGTCCAGCGGTTCGCTACGCAACGTAAACGTATAGAAATATTTATTGGATAATGTAGGATCCACGTCTATCTTTATCCGATACCATTTAGAAAGCAGTTTGCAAATGTCTCCCAATGAACGGTTTCTGAATACGAGTTGTGTATTTGCCCACGAAGAGGCAAAATGTACATCATCTTTTTCTACCTTAAGTGTAAGGGTTTTCCGATTAAAAGTAGCTGTTTCGCCCGGTTTGAGGAAACGGTTCTCTGTCTCGGTTTCCAAAGAGACGGACCCTTCTACCAAACTCACCAATGTATTTTCCGAACCGGGGAATGCATCGACATTGAATTTGGTTCCGTGAACTACGATACGCATACCTTCTGTCTGCACAATAAAAGGTTTGTCAGCATCGTGTGCTACATCGAAGTAAGCTTCACCAGTTACATTTACGATACGCTCATCCTTATTCATTTGTGATCCGTATTGCAAAGAGGTCTCTGTATGCATCCATACTTCGCTTCCGTCAGGAAGGAGAACCTTAGACTTACCCGACAAATTAGAGTATAACTGCGGCATGGCTTCAGGCTGTCCGTTAAGGAATCCTATGTAGAATGAGCAACCGATGGCAACAGCTATACATGCAGCTACTGCGTAGCGGTATATCCGTTTCAGTTCGAAGCGTTTCTTTGCAGGTTTTTCAGTCTGCTTAGGCTCGCTGGCGTGCATACGGTTGACAAGTTCATTCCAATAATATTCGGTATTGGGCGTGTAGTTTTCTACATTTGCCTGAATTTTTTCCCATAACAGTTGCAATTCCTTGAATAACGCTTCGTTGTTACTGCTGCGTAACCAAGTCTCCAATTGCCGCTCTTCGTCTGCGGAAATTTCCTGTTTCAACTTAGGAATGATTAAATTCCAAGGAACACTTTTTTTCATGATCATGATGTTTTTATAGGCCTTCACTTATATGACACATCACTTGGGTTTAACCCTTATTCCAATTCCAATTATTTTTTTAATAAATTTCGAGGAACAAATAATATTAGTATCTTTGCCGCTCAAGAAGCCCTTATCTAATATAACTTCGATATGCCTGCAGAAGATGATATCCTATTGTTACAGTTAATCAAACAAGATGACGAGAAGGCTTTCAAGCACCTTTTCGATACTTATTTTGTTTCACTCTGCCGCTTCATGTCCCTTTATCTGAGAGACAAGCAGGAGATAGAAGAACTGGCCCTTTCCATCTTTATGAATTTGTGGGAGGGTAGGGCCGACTTGACTCTTAAAATCTCATTCAAGGCTTATCTTTTCCAGTCTGCACGCAATCGTTGCCTGAATGCTTTACGCGATGAAAAGGATACGGTTCCCATCGAGGGAGGAGAAGAATATGGATATGCTCTTGCGGCTGATACTTCGGTGGAGATGGAAGAACTGAACCGATTGATTGAAGAAGCTGTTTGTTCCCTTCCGGACAAATGTGGGCAGGTTTATCGCAAAAGTAGGGAGGAAGGGAAGACTAATCAAGAAATTGCCGGGGAAATGGGGATTTCTGTCAAGACGGTGGAGGCCCAAATAACCAAAGCCTTGAAGCATATCAAGAAATTTTTAGGAGAACAGTATACTTATTTGTTCTAAAATAGAAATTGCAGGCCATCTGTCTTTTAGAAGGATGAAAGGAGGATGGCCTGCAATATAAAAAGAAGATTAATCTATAACCGTGAATTTTACTTTCTGGTCTTTCACTATTACATAATATTCTCCATTTTCAAGGAAATGTTCACCATTGGCATTTACAAAACCAAGATCACGCATCGGGTCTATTTCAAAGCGGAATATATGTGTTTCACCTGCTTTAATTAGTTGCTTTTCGAAGTGCTTCAATTCTTTGCATGGACGGGTAATCGTGCTAAATGGGTCTGAGATAAACCAATGCACCACTTCTGCACCGTCACGTTTGCCTACATTGGTGACTGGGATTTCCATTACCAACTTTTCACCGCGTCTGATGGTTTCTTTGGGCAAGTTGATATTACCATAATTAAAGGTGGTATAACTCAAGCCGTATCCGAATTCATACAGTGGGGAAGAGGAGATGTCTTGATATTTGCCACTTTGTGGACGGGCTGTTTTGCGCTGATTGTAATAGATTGGAATCTGTCCGGTGGAACGTGGAAAAGTAATGGAAAGCTTGCCCGAAGGATTTACCCGGCCGGACAAGACACCTGCCAATGGTTTACCGCCAGGTACTCCCGGTTGCCACATTTCAACGATAGCGTCACAGAGAGGTTCCACTTTAGAGAGTCCCAAAGGACGTCCGTTAGCCAGTACCAGAACAATCGGTTTGCCTGCTTTCTTCATTTCAGCAATGAATTCCTCTTGAATGGCAGGCAGTTCTATGATGGAACGCGATGCGTTTTCGCCACTCCACTTTTTCTTTTCACCCATGCAGAGTAGAATGACATCTGCTTTCCGGGCTACAGCCAGTGCCTCACTGAATTTGGAAGTGTCGTTACCGTCGAAACCACAACCCTCGGTATAAATCAGTTCAGCCTTGCCTGCAAATTCTGCATCCAGCGCCTTTTTGATGGGGAGGACATCTTCTGCATGTCCATGTCCATACCATGACCCCAGGAGCTCGGCACTGTTTTGTACCAGAGGCCCCATGACGGCGATAGTTGGCTTGTTCCCGTTTGCCAGAGGGAGTACCTTGTTTTCATTCTTCAGTAGAACAATGGTCTCCTCTGCCAGTTTCTCTGCAATAGCCAGGCTTTGTGGAAGGAGGAAGCGCTCTTTTTCTGTAGATGTCGGGGTGTAGGGATTGTCAAAAAGTCCAAGGCGGAATTTGATACGGAGCACGCGTTTCACTGCATCGTCCACCAATTGCATGCTTATTTTACCTTCTTCCACCAGCTTTGCCATATGCTTGTCATAGCAATGCCCCATCATGTCCATTTCCAGGCCGGCGTTGAAAGCCAGACGGGCAGCTTCTTTGCGGTCGGCAGCATGGCCTTGGTCAATAAGTTGCGGTACTGCAGACCAGTCTGAAACAACAAAGCCGTCGTGTTTCCAACGGTTCTTCAGAATTTCTGTCATCGTGTAATGGTTGGCGCTTCCGGGAGTACCGCTGATGTCATTGAATGAACTCATTAAAGTAGCGGCACCGGCTTTTACGCCAGCTTCATAGGGAGGAATATAAGTGTCCCACAGAGTCTGATTGGAGATTTCCGTATAAACATAGTCACGTCCTGCTTCAGAAGCGCCGTATCCGATATAATGTTTAAGGCAGGCGGCTACTCGCTTGCTGTCGGACATGTCTTCACCTTGGTATCCTTTGATAGATGCGACACCGAATACAGCATTGGTATAAGGGTCTTCGCCATAGCCCTCTGCAACGCGTCCCCAGCGTCCGTCTCTTGCCACGTCAATCATAGGGGAAAAAGTCCAGTCTACCCCGGACATGCGTGCTTCCTGGGCGGCAACGGCACATGCTTGTTCTACCAATTGGGGATTCCAAGAACATGCTTGTCCCAAAGAGATGGGATAAATGGTACGGAACCCGTGGATGACGTCGTATCCGAAAAGGATGGGGATACCCAGACGTGATTCTTCCATTGCTTTTCTCTGAGCCTCGTTACGCAGATTGGCATCTTCATCAAAATAAATGAGGGAGCCTAATGTGGCAGGAATTTTTTTTACTTCCTCACCACGATTGTTCTCGTTGTTATTCCGCCCCAAAGTGTACTGGTTGAGTTGTTGTACCTTTTCTTCCAGTGTCATTCTGCTGACCAGGTCATTCACACGCTCCTCAATGGGAGCTTTGGCATCTTTGTAGATGGGTTGCTTTTTGTTTGCAGCCATTGCTCCGGCCAGGCAACCACTTAAAAGGAGGCAACTGATAAATGTTAGTTTCTTCATGATATATATAATTATGCTATTCTCATTAAATAAGACACGTTTTTCGGAATCTGCTCCTACACAAAGGTCGTTTTTTTAAGGAATATAAACAAGTACATGCAAGGGCTTATTTGAAAATAGGCTTATCGGTTAGTGTCATGGAAGCTTGTTCGTTATTTTTTAGTTCAAATACCACTATTTCATTATTACCTGCTATCAGAGCACCAGCAGGTATCTCCAGGGTCTTTTCTGTATTTTCTTCCCAGTAGGCACCCAAGTATTGCCCGTTTATCCAGACTTCTCCCATTCCCCAGCCAGACACGTCAAGAAAGGTCTCTTGTGCCGGATTGCTTACTGTGACACCACCTTTACGGAAGCAAGGGATGGAGGAGGTACCTTCTTTGAAAGTTATTCCGGCCACATCGCATTCCTTAATTTCCAATGGGGTCATCTTCCAGCCTTCTAAATCTGTCTTTCCCAATGTTATGCTGCCGTAGATACCTTTTGAATTGTCCAGAATTTCAGGACCATAGGTAATACGTCCGATATTTTCAGTATAGATACTAAGTTTGTGTATACCTATCGGTAGATTGGTTTTCAAGCTTTTACTGCTATCTTTTAAATATCCTTGCAGTTTGCCGTCTGCATAGACCACAGCATAATCCCGTACGTTTTCAATAGTTAGTGTGGGATTCTCCTCTTCCACATCAACGGTTGTCTCATAGAGGGCATAGCCAAAATCCATATCCAGCTCATTCATGGGCAGTAAGGCATCATCTTCTACAGTTTCTCCATAAACTTGTTCCAATGGAGCTGTTTGTGACATTTTTATCTCTTGTGCTGCTGCCGGTCCGACCGGCAGCAACAAAAGAGCCCAAAGCAAGAATAATTTCATCATATTTCCTTTATTTATTTCTTTAAGAATGATTCAATGTAGGACTCGTCAACGGTAATTTGTGGAGCGAATTTGTCACTCTTTACGTAGCGGTCAATGCTTTCCAGCAATTGCTGGGTGGCAGGACGTTCGTTGATGTTTTTCTGGGTATCTACGGCCAGTACCAGTAGACTGCCTTTCTTCACTTTTGCTTCGAAACCAATACCGAGCTTTTCATTATTGTCGTAATGGTCTATTACTTGTATGAAAGGCCGCAGTGCTGCCGGAGCATCTTTCATCTCAATAACCTTGGCATTTTCCAGAATGTCCCACCACTGCCAGTCAGTATGGTAGGAAGTTATGAAATGCTCGAATATAGGCTGGTCGTCATGAATCAGACAGCCAATGGTCATAGGAGGCCATTTGAACATTATCGGATTCCAAAAGTGATTGTGGAACACGGATTTACGACCTTTTACTTTGGAAGGTTTGGGGCAGAGTACCACTTTCTTGCCATCGGCAAGGTGTTGTTTTGCTTTTTCATCGAATACTGTGGTGTAGAGCACTTCACTAGTGGACTGCATTAAGTTGCTATGACGGGGATATACCCAGATATCCCAGCTGTTTTTTACGTGTGCAACAGAAAGATGGACCGTCAGCTTCTGTGGTTCAGTGATATTGTTCAATGCATAACTGAAACTGCCAAGTGGAAATACCCCGTTCTTTCCGACAGTTTGTGTTTTCAGTTTTCCGCTCTTAAGGGTTTTACCGTTGCTGTCGGTGATACTCCAATTGATTTTTGCGTTTTTCAATAGGGTAGGTCCATAATTGTATATTTCCGCTTTTCCTTCAAATACCTCATCATTGTAAAGTGCGCGTTTGTCGAAACGGAGCAACGCAACAGTCGGTGCACAGAACTCGCGCCACTTTTCCGGTGTGATGAGCCCTTTGGTATTCCAGAAAGGATCGAGAATGCCTACCGGTGCATATCCTTGTCCGGTAAAATCATTCAGAGACAGTAATTGGAAACCGCCTTTCAGATAAGTGCGCAACTGGGCTTCTATGACATCCTTGTACTCTATGGCGGTCAAGGCTCCAGAAGCACGGAAGAAGTCATGTGCTTGGTCGAGCATGTGGTTTTTGTCCAGCAGTTCACGGAATATCTCGAAATTACGCGCTTGTACGGGGCCGGTGAAGTTCTTTATTTCCTCGAAATTGGGATAGATGCACCGCTGTCCGGATTCATGCGAGATGATGGGCAGGCCTACTCCCAGTTCCTTGTTTTTGTCCCAGTTTGTATAAGGACGTCCTTCGTAGATAGCCATGTGTCCTTTGGTAGTCTGATGGGTAATGTAGAACTGGTCTGATTTGACACGTGTGCGGGCTGTGGAACCGCTGTATAGACGGCGGTTATCCAACTGGCGGGCTGTGGCGGTAAGCTCTTCTATGAAACTGAAATCGCCGGTAATTTCGTTTCCGTTACAGTAGAGAATGAAGGAAGGGTGATTCCCATATTCTTTCAAGATACCCCGCAGCTCGCGACGGAAGAAATTCCAGCGCTTCTCATCGGGTTGGGCATCTTTACCCCACATCGGCATTTCCACCTCCAGATAGACACCCAGCTTGTCTGCCATACGGAACGCAGCGGCAGGAGGACACCAGGAGTGGAAGCGCATATGGTTCATACCATATTCTTTTAGGATACGGAGTACACGTTCCCAAGAGGCATCGTCCACGGGAGCATAGCCGGTCTTGGGGAACACTGCGTTTTCAACGGTACCGCGCAGGTGTATGGGTTCGCCATTAAGGATGATATGGTCCTCACCAGCCTCTACTTCGCGCATACCGAAAGTTGTGCTTTTCTCATGCGCATAGGATTGGCCCTCTACACTGGAAGTCAACTTACAGTCCAACGTATAAAGATTGGGATGGAACTCATTCCACAAATGGATATCCTTACTCAAAAACATTTCTTCCTCGATATAAGTAATGGAATCGGTCACTGTTACTGGTACTTCCTTTTGTAGTCTATAGTCCTTTCCTGACACGTGGAAGGATATTTTGCCGCTGGCGGTATGTTCTGTACAGTTGCGGACAGTCATTTTGACTTTGATGCTTTTGTTCTTGATGTCCGGATAGACCTGCATGTCATCTACATAGACTGGGTCTACAGCTACCAGCTTAATTTCGCCCAATACTCCGTTCCAGTTTATTTGGGTAAATTCGGAGTGGGCATGGTCCCATTTATGGGTATCGTACTGGTAGCGGTTGTCTATACAGAAAGTTATCAGTTCTTTTTTGCCTGGATGTAGCCATTGGGTCAGTTCGTGGTTGTGGGGAATACTGATGTAGTCTATTTTACTCACTTCTTCTTTGCCTACATATACCGAACTGAGCCAGTGTGTACGTTCAAAATAGAGGAAAATGCGTTTGCCTTTCCATGCCGCAGGAATTTCTATTTCTCGCTGGTACCATGCGGGGCCCATATATTCGTAGACACGGGTCAGCCTATCCAGGTGGCGGTAAGGAGATTTGTAGCCTATTTTATAGTCATCTGTAATTCCCGGCAGAACGATGCTTTCCTGCAGGCGATGGCAGTAACGTACGTCCAGTGAACCTCTCCGGAAGTCCATGACATCTGTCTGGAATGCCCATTCACCAGACAAGTCCATTTCATTCTTTTCTTGGGCATGCCCGCTCCAGACCATAGAGGTCAGGAGGAGGGCAGCCATGTAGTGTTTTATTTTGTGCTTCATTGTTCTGTTTTCTTTTGGTTATAGTAATCACGCATGATGTACCATGCTTTTTTGCGTTGTCCCTGGTCGGAAACCAGTCCTTTACGGTTCCATTCCCCTCCCTGGTGTGGATGGAAACGGAAGGGAGAACGGAAATCCAAAAGAATCCACGGCGATGTTCCGCGCAGGTTGGGGATATGCTTAAACATTTCCAGATTGTCCTTGTAGAGTTGTGCCTGATAATCCTCACTCCAAGAACTCTTGACTTCCGCGTCGCCATGTTTGCCATAGAGCGCTTCGCCTCCGAACTCGGAAATGAAAAGAGGTTTGCCGGGAGCTACATTCCAGACAGCCTGGTCCGGAGCCAGTGGCCAGTCATGATACCATCCCATATATTTGTTGATGGCTACCATGTCCAGGATGTTGATAATGGAGTCATTCATCTCAAAGTCCCGGCTTTCGCGGTTGAAGCGTACCAAATCGAAGGCGGCCGTAATCAGACGGGTTGAGTCGATGTCCAGGCAACATTGTTTCATGTGTTTCAGAAATTCATTGCGCGGGGCGGAAGTGGCTGTTTCATTGGCAATCCCCCAAAAGGCAACGGAACAACGGTTTTTGTCGCGCATCACCATCTCTTTAATCATTCTGCCTGCTTTCTCACGGGTAGCGGTATTTTTGAAGTCAATCCCTTGCCAGATAGGTATCTCTTCCCATAAAAGAAATCCCATTCTTTCTGCTAGGCGGACAGTATATTCATTTTGTGGATAATGTGCCAGACGAATCATGTTGGCACCCAGCTCTTTGGCTTCGGACAACAGCATTGTTGCGTCCGCTTCAGAGAAGGCACGCCCGCGGCGTTGCGGAATTTCCTCGTGGAAGCTGATACTGCGCAGGAAGATGGGCTGGTCGTTCAGATAGATATCTTCACCTTTTACATAAAGGTTACGGAAACCAATTTGCTCGTTGAGCCGGTCACTTTCCGAAGTGATGGTTACATCATACAGCTTTGGAGCATCCGGTGACCAACGTTGCAGTTTTTTGGTTTTGATAGTGGCCTGGGCAATTCCGTTGGCATCGGTAGTCATGTTCTGTCTGATGCCCAATTCGGGGATGGCGACTTGTACGTTGATGCCAGGCTTTGCTTCGGATAAGGTTACTTTGGCACGAATCAGGTTGGATTGTACCTTGTCCAACTGGATGAAATGGTCTTTGATGTAGCTTTGTGGAACGCTTACCAACATTACATCGCGTGTGATGCCGCCGTAATTCCACCAGTCAAAGGACATGGCAGGGATGGCATCCGTGGTGCGGGTATTGTTGACTTTCACCACCAGGAAGTTGTCCTTTTGCTTTACCTTATCTGTGATTTCCACCTGGAAGGGAGTGAATCCGCCTTCATGACTGGCTATTTTCTCCCCGTTCAGATATATTTTGCTACGGTAACTTACCGCACCGAAATAGAGAAACAAACGTTTGCCGTCAGTCTTTGGGGTATCGAAAGAGCGTCCGTACCATACTGTTCCTTCATAAAATTTCAACTCGGGCATTTGTGAATTGAAATCGGCAGGTACATTCAGGACCAAACCTCCGTCGAAAGAGTATTCATAAAATTGCTTGTTGTCTTGAGGTTTTCTGTTTTTGTACACCTGCATCCTTTCTCCTTGGTCATAAAGGTCTACAATGGCTCCCCACTTCCCATTCAGTAGCTGGTAATCGCGTCCGTAAACATTGGACAATAAGTCTTGTGCTTGTGACTTGCCTCCCAGTACAGACACTGCGAGCAAACAAGTAATCATTAATCTTTTAATTTTCATAAATCGTATGTATCAGTTAACGTTTAAAAAGCCTATGAATTATTCTTTGTATATTTTCAATGCGCATCCGCCTCCTTGTGCCATTTTGACGGTCAGTTTACGGGATGCAGGAATGTCTGTGACGGTCTTTTGGTAGTCGGAAGCCAGGCGGTTGGCATTCACTCCGTCATGAAACATTTCCGCTTTCCATCTGCCTGCACCGAGGAAAGAAAGGTCCAGTGTCAGAGTACGTGCATCCCAATTGGTTAGGGAGCCGACATACCAGACATCTCCTTTCCTGCGCGCCATTGTAATGTATTTTCCAATTTCTCCGTTCATGGCTATTGTTTGTTCCCAAACGGTAGGGATGGTAGCGATGAATTCCGTGCATTCTTCTTCACGGTCGTAATTGGTGGGACTGTCGCACAACATGTTCAATGGTGATTCAAATACTACATATTCAGCTAATTGGCGGCAACGGGTTCCCTGGCTCATTGGGGTATCCATTGAGGAGTGGTAACACCGTTTGTTGGCATTGTGCGTGGCGCCTTGTGTATAGTCCACCGGTCCGGCCAGCATACGGATAAATGGCATGGTGACATCGTAGGTTACCTGGTCGGTATGGATGTCACTCCACTTCATCTGTTCCAGCCCGTGAACGGCTTCATAGTTGATGACATTGGGATAAGTGCGGTTCAGCCCGGTAGGTTTGTACGTGCCGTGAAAGTCTACCATCAACTTATATTTAGCGGCAATTTCGGCAGCCCGGTAGTGGAAGTCTACCATTTCCTGGTCATCCCTATCCATAAAGTCAATCTTGAATCCTTTGATGCCCATTTCGGAATAGTGCTTGCATACATGTTCCATGTCGCGGGCAAAGGCATGGTAACCTGCCCAAAGGATGAGTCCTACATTCTTTTGCCTGGCATAGGCCGTGAGCTTTTTTAAATCAATTTCCGGTACAATTTGGAAAAGGTCAGCCTTGAGGTTGACAGCCCAGCCTTCATCCAGAATCACATACTCGATGCCATGCCGGGAGGCGAAGTCGATATAGTGCATGTATGTTTCATTGTTTATTCCAGCTTCGAAATCCACGCCTTTGATTCCCCAATGGTTCCACCATTCCCAGGCCACTTTGCCCGGACGTATCCATGAGATGTCTTTCATGCGTGATGGAGCAGCCAGCTTATAAACCATATCGTTATCTGCCAGCTCCTTGTCATTTCTTGCCACAACAATGATGCGCCAGGGTAGTTTGGCTTTCGGCTGGCAGGAAGCAATGTAGTTTTCACGCTCTGTGACTAATATTTGCAGTTGGTTATGCCCGCCTTGTTTTTTTGTTTTGGGGACGGCGGCAAAAGCGGAAGTGAGTGCTGTTCCCCCGTTTCTGTTGATGAGGAACATGCCCGGATAGCTCTCCACGTCGGATTCGGCAATACAAAGTTTACGGCCGTTTTCCTGCTCTATTACTACGGGGGTAAACATCAGTCTTTGGGGGTTCAGTCCGGATAGCTCTATATGTGTATAGGTGTTTTCAAAAGAGTTGGAGAACTGGGCTTCTATCGGTTGTTTATCGCCATCTTTTACATAAGGAACAATCGATTTGTAGTCCTTGTTGAAGTTGAAGGCGGCTTCTTCGTTTGTAACTTTGAACGGTCTGTTTCCGGTCGCTGCGAACCGGTATGCCATTCCTTCATTGTACATTCTGAAAATGAGGTTGAAATGTTCCCGGAAACTTAACGTCATTTCATTATAGACATCCTTTACTTCACTGCGTTTGTAGAAAGGAGAGGGAATCACCTCATTTGCCTGGCGATGACTGACTCTCTTAAGATGGGAGCCGTTACCCCAGACTGTCCTATTATCCAGATGTACTGATAAGGGAGAGGGGGCTACCAATGTATGCCCTTCTTCCGTCAGCTCGTAAGTGATCCGGTCACCTATATATAAGGTAACCTCCAACTTGCCGTCCGGTGAGTTCAGACGATATTCCTTTTGTCCGAACATGTTCGGGATGATGAAAAGCAGTGTTGTAATAAAAAAAAGTATTCTCATGATTCTTATAGTTTTTATTTTTTTTGTTGAAAGAAATCAGCGACCCATTTCCATGCGGCTGCCCATTGTTCTGGGTAGGCATAATGAGCCGTTTCTTCGGATACTAATATTTGTTTGGGTGCTTGAATTACATTGTAGGCAGAATAGGTAGTAGTGGGTGGACAGACCATATCATTATATCCGAATGAGTAGAATCCGGGAACTTTTATTTGGCGTGCAAAATTAACTGCGTCATAATAACGTGCTGTATTTGCCTTTTCTGCAGTCTGATTTTCTTGCTTGTTAAACATGTGTGGCCATCCTCCGGCACGGTTATGTATATAGCCGACCATGTCACAAAGAGCAGGGTAAAAGGCTACCAGTCCTTTGACACGTGAATCAAGTCCAGCTGTCACGATGGACAATCCTCCTCCTTGGCTACTGCCGAATGTTATCAAATTGCTCCCATCGAATTGTGGTAGGGAATAAATAAAGTCAATGGCACGTACACAGCCTAGATATACACGTTTATAATAGTATTTATCCCGATTATCCAGATTGAACGTGTGGTACCCTTTTAATGCTCCCATATAGAGATTGGTATATACCGGTCCTGACATGTTGACCGGAATACCGTGTATTCCTATTTCGAAAACAATCCAGCCATTGGCAGCATGTTCCACATCTCCGGCATAAGAACGTATTCCTGCACCTGGTAGCTTTAAAACTGCGGGATATCGACCTTTTGCTTTAGGCATAGCCAGCATGCCGTATAAGCGTGTATGGGATTCATAATTCTGTATATTCACATGGAATACATTCACTTTCTCTGTACAACGTTCGGGTACAAGGGTCATTTGTACATCCATTGGTGTCTTTTGAGCCTGGAGTTTTGCTGTTTCCCAGAAATTTAGAAAGTCTTCGGGCAATGATGTGATAGGTTTTAATTTTTCTGGATTGATTCCAACGGTTACTATCCCTTGGTATTCACGTCCTCCATATTTAACAAAGGCTTGGCAACGGAGAAAGCCAGGTTTTTCCATTGTTTTGGCTTCCACCGTGGCTGTCCCTTTTTCAGCTTGCAATATGCCTTCTTTGTGAGGCTTCATCATATCTTCTGAAATCTGGTACCGAATTTCTGTGTCAGGAATTGGTACGTTGTTTTTCAGTACCGTAATGCTGAATTTTATTTTTTCGCCTGGCTTATATAGCCAGTCTGTATGATTGGGAGTGATCTGTATCCGAATCAGCCGTTCGGCAGGTTGTCCGAAGGCTCGGTAAAACAGCATCAAGAAGGCGATTAAGAGTATACTCCTTGTGATTTTCATGTCAGTCTTTATTTTAGCGTTTGTTTTTAATTTCATACTTGTAGACAACATAGTCATTGATTGATGGCAGAGAGATTTCCAGCCTTCCTTTCTTTCCGGTTACTGCTGTCATCGCTTTGCCGTGTCCCATCAATGGGATACATCTTACTGTGACACCTTCTGGCAGCCAGGTTTCGACTTCTGTAGTCCCTTCTGGATGATTTTCACGGTACACAATCAAGTATCCTCTATCTTTCTTTAGAGACTGGAAGCCGGTCCAAGAGCGTCCCGATGGTTCATCTCCTATGGGTAGGATAGTGCCGGAATGCATGTCATGCTGAAATTTCTTGTAGGCTTCTGTATGTTCTCGTAATGTAAATGCTTCCTCGGGTAGATTGGTACCTTCCATCCAGGCAAGCGGCTGTCCTGCTAAAGTCGTAGCAAACAGATATTCAAATGAATAGTTTTCTGGAGCGAAGACTTCTCCTTTATATTTATCCGTATTTCTCCATTTGTTCAAGAACTCTATTTGCAGCTTTTCTGCCGGAACATATTTGGAAAGCATCCAGAGGTTACGCAAAGTCCAGTAAGGATAGTAGTTCTGCCAGTCGGTATAACGGTTTTCCAGAAAGATATTTCCATATTCATTGAACATGTGGTAGCCTCCGCGGCGGCTGGCTGTCGCATCAAGGTTGAAAATCACTGCCTCGTCCGTCTCTTCCAGCACTTTGTTGAATAAGCGGTGCAGGTTTGTTTCGGCTTCTTTACTGGGAATGGTGAGCCCGTCTATCTTGAATATTTTGATGCCGTATTCGCGATAGAGGCTGATGAGTGCTTGCGCATCTTTCTGCCAATCGGCAAAATCATTTTGTATGCTGGGATTGAACCAAAGACCGATTTCAATACCTAATTCCTTGCCACGCTTTACGATGGGATGCAAACCACGTGGATACTTTTGCGGATCGGGTTTCCAGTAGTCTTTATTGTCCCAAATGTTCTTGAATGAACCGCGGGCTACAGCTGAATTAGGACTTTTACCTATTTGCCAGCCATCATCAATCTGGAAATGGGTGATTCCCAGACGGGCGGCGCGTTCCAGTTCTTTCAAACAGAAGGATTCGTTTACTTTTGAGTCCTGGCTACGGTCTCCCCAGGTGTTCATCATAATCATCTCGTCGCGGTCGGCCCGGTAAGTACGTATATTCTTCTGATATGAACGAAGCGCTTGTAGGCGGCTCAGTTCATCTTCTCCGTATATTCCCAATACACATCCGTATGTTTTGGTCCAACGGTCGGGAGTCACGTCTTTCTCGGTAATGCCCAGACCGGTTACTGTAAACTTTCCGAAATCAGTCAGAAAATCCTTTCCTTGATAGGCTAATTGTACCGAAGAGCAGGGAGCCTCTTTTAAAAAGAAGATGCCACAGTTGTCCTCGCCATTAAAGGCAAACAGCAGATTGCCGCGATATCCCAGTTTGCGGTAGGAAATAATCTCTTTCTCGAAAACCAGGTTGTTGTGCCAGTCGGTCACATCGGAAAATTCCACGCTGCGAGCGTGCCAATGTTGTCCTTGGAAATGGAACTGGTCTAGTACAGCGGTTACTTCTTTAGATTTCATGTCTTCGGCGAATTCAATATTCTTCCGGTCGGCTGCACTAACTTCTCTGCCTCCGAAAATACTGTTTACTGTTCCTCTTAAATAGGTGTCGCAGGCTATGGCTGGACAATCATCATAAATACGATATACCCGTTTTATATCTAGCTTCTCCAGGCTGAAAGAAACTTCTACTTTCAGATAAGCGGGAAATATTTTAGTCTCTTTTACGGGAACTACTTTGAGTGAACCGTTTGATGGTTGCGGCAAATCTTTCGTTACTCTGAAATCTGGAGTAAGGCTGTGGTTCTTCCATGATTTTCCATTACTCTTGTCGGTCAGGCGGTAAGTTATGATATTTCCCCCGTTCCACAAAAAGGTACGTTCGACCAAATTGTTCCCGATGGTTAAAGTGTCATTTCTCAGAAAGCCGTAGCAGGTATCTTGTGCGTGTAACGAATATCCTCCGAAAAGGACAAATAATAATGTTAGAATATTTTTCATGATATGCGTGTTTTATTAATACTTAAATTGTAGTATCAACGTGTTTCTTACTTCTTGTTTTTTTCAATGGCAAATATACGAGGCTTTTTTAATAATTTTTGTTCATTGAACTTCTGATTATCGGGAATCCCTTCTTTTTTTCCTACTCCCTCTTTCATCAGTGCTTTCAATTCCGGTAGGTGTTTCTGATATACTCCTCTCGGAGTGGTGTTGTACTTTTTACATAAGGAAGCTGCCATCCCGACAACTTCGCCCATCATTCCGGTGGTACGCATTACGCGGACAGTGCCCAGTGCCACATGGGTAACACTGATATTGCGGCCCGCCATAAAAAGATTCTCGATATTTCTGGAATATAGGCAGCGATAGGGCACTGCATAAGGATATATATGGATGTGTTTGGTTGCTGCTTTGAAAGGCGCATCAGGAAAGTGTGATGCATTGAGCGAATCCGGGAAATGCAGGTCGATGCTCCAGGTTGTGACGAAGGAGGCATCTTCGTGATAGACATTTTTATCTATATCATCTTGCTTTAGAATATAATCGCCCAACAATCGGCGTGACTCGCGTTTTCCGGCAATATAGGCTACCCAGTCCAATGCGCGGTTCTTATATTTCTTGTTGTCCTTTAATTCATTTTTCAGAAAACTCCAATTAGAATAGATGACCATTAAGCCATAATCACGTATACGTTCGAAGTCGTCGATTTGATTGAAGTTCATGCCGGTTTCCCATTTCCATTCACCCATCGTCACTTTTTCGCAATTTTTTTCATTGAATTGCAGACCGTACGAGAAAATAGGGAAACGGGTAGGTTTACCTTTGTCTGCAGAGTACCATTGTACGGATGAACCCATTGTCATTTTGTCCGGTTGAATCGGTGCCAGCTCTTCTCCGTATTCGGCACGGGATTCGCGTCCCATGTTGTAGTCTGCACCGGCCAGATACCCGATGGTGCCGTCTCCGGTACAGTCGGAGAACAATGGTGCTTTCAGTTCCACTTCTTTTCCATTCTCTATATGCTTGATGATGACAGATTCTATTCTGTTGCCATCGGTCTTTACAGATATGGCACGGTAGTTGGCATAAAGGGTGATATTCTTTTCATTGGCGATAAAAAGCTCCTTCTTTTCATCTTCATAGTTTGCGGCAGGTTTGGCATTTCCTTCTTTAGAATGTCCGAATTCTCTTATCATACGTCCCAGTCCGGAATTGGGGCCTACTCCGATATTGCCCCCTAAGTGAACCCTGACTTCAGAGCTATTATTGCCGCCAAGTACTGGGCGGTCGTTGATTAATGCCACTTTGCATCCCAATCTGGAAGCGGTTGCGGCTGCACACATACCGGCTATACCGCCACCAGTTACAATCACATCATAGGAGTATTGCTCCGGTTCGGCTGGAATATCCAGCATCTTTTTACGGAAATCTGTCAGTTGTACAGTTTCGTTAGGAGGTAGTTGCTCTTTTTCTGTTGTAAAATAAATAGCATCGCAACGGCCATTGAAACCGGTCAAGTCTTTTAATGTTAGATTACTATTCCCAGCCTTTACTGAAATTTTTCCGGCGGGTTGCCACATCCATTGGTTGCCTTCATCCCCTAAAACTATAGGCAGCTTTTTATTACCGATTTTTAGAGTGAACTTTCCTGGTCCTTTGCCATCATGCCAAGGAGAAGTCCAGTTATAGGTACGTACATATACATAATATGTACCGCTCTCGGGAAAAGATATGGTAGTGGAAGCATCCTCAACCGGGACCCCCATTCCATGAGCCATTAGATAGGGTGACCCCATAAGGTCCATGAATTGCTGGTCTACTACCCATCCTCCTTTTTGGTCAAAGCTTTCTGCTTCTATCAATAGATTGGAGGCTGTGATAAGCTGGCTACAGAACAGTAGACTTAAAATCAATATAATTCTTCTCATAAATATGCGGTTCTTTATTTTGTTGTGGAAACGGTATAAAAGGGCTGCCCTGGATTTCTAATTTGCAGGGGCAGTCCTTTCATTACAGTTTGTTTATCCTTTTATTCACAATCTTTTTACCTATAATGTCTAACCGTTAATACCCTGGATTCTGTTTCATGTTTTCATTAATAATGATTTCAGATGTGGGGATTGGCCATAAATACTGCCGTTCGTCCCATTTGCGCTGGGAAAGTACTTGGATTAAGCCTTCTTTTTCCATAGCAGAGAAGTCTGCGATTCCATCTTCATCTATCTGTGGTGTAGTAGGCCAGAACCACAGTCCTTTTGATGTAACTTTGTCTCTTAATATGTCAGCAGGATATAGAATGCCGTAGTTCTTGGTGTTCAGAGCTTTGGTTGCCAATTTCCAACGAATGAGGTCCATGTAGCGGAGTCCTTCTTTAGCAAACTCTACGCGACGTTCCAGTCTGACTGTCTGGCGTAAGGACTTTTGGTCACGTGCTGTTACTGCCGGATATTTGTCTGTTTCAGAAGATTTCACTCCGTATGCTCTGGCACGTACACTATTGATGGCTTCTAATACAGATTCGTCAATCTTGTTCAGTTCAATCATGGCTTCTGCATAAGTCAACAATACTTCTGCGTAACGTATTTCAATATAGTCACTTTCCACTTTTTGTTTGTTATCTACCCAAGAATCGTCAATACCCTTTTTCCATAGCAATGCATTGAATGAGGTGTATTGCGCATTGGCACGGGTATCTTGGTTGGTTACCATTTTACCGGTTTTGTAGTTCATTACTTTTAATGCATCGGGATGAGGATCAAAGTCAAAGCTACAATGGCGGGTTCCAAATTCTACAATGGTGGCAGTACAACGGGGGTCACGGTTCTTGAAAGGATTGTGGGGATCAAAAAGAGGTGACTCGTCAATGGGCAACCCATCTGTACAGAGGAACGAAGCCAACAAGTCCCAAGAGGGTGCATACGAACCGTATCCTCCAGCATTTCTAGGCAGCTCATTTTTTGTGGCAGTAGCATCGTATAGAATGTTGTATTGCACGGAACGTGGGAATACAAGAATGCTTTCTATGGAATTTTTGGTATTCATCAGAAATAAGTCGCTGAAGTCGGGATGTAATTGATAAGCTTGCAAATTCATACACGCTTTAGCTGATTCGGCCGCAAGTTCCCAATCACCCATGTAAAGGGCAAAACGTGCTTTCATGGCTAATGCAGCACCTTTTGTGAAACGTTGTGTCGAGTTACCGGTATAAGATACTGGTAACATAGAAATTGCTTTGTCGAAGTCTTGGTAAATTAAAGGTATAATCTCTTTTTTGGGAGTACGTCCTTTTTGGAAGGCTTCTTCAATGTAAATATTCTTATCTAGCCAGACAACATCACCAAAGAAAGAAACGAGTACTGCATATTTACAAGCTCTTGTAAAGTAAGCTTCTCCTCTGTATTGATTCAATATTTTTTCAGAGACACCAGCCTTTTCGGCGCGCTCAGATTTTTCAAGAAATGTATTGGCCATCGTTATACATTTATAGTTTGATTGCCATTGCTCTACTGGATACCAGTTCTCTGTTCCACCATCACCATTTACTGTACCGTCTAGGAGGTTGCAACGATTCACATTTCTATAGGTGAAGTTGTCGGTGGCTTGTTCCAGAAGTCCCTGGTTCATTTTATTCCAATATCCGATTTTATAGAATTCATTGGCAGCCATCAATAGTTCTTCTTCTGAAGAATACCAGTTTTCAGTGGAGGCCTCAGACAATGGAACTAAGTCCAAGTCATTGCAGGAACTTGCTAAAAATCCAAGTCCTAAAGCTAATATTATAAATTTATGTTTCATTTTTTTTCTTTCTTTTAAAAGTTAACAGATACGCCTAACAATATAGATGTTGTGATAGGATATTCACTTACTCCCATTTCAGGGTCCCATCCTTTCGGATATTTGCTCAAACAGAATAGATCGGAAGCACTGGCATAAATGCGTGCACCTTTGATACCTATTGCGTTCATCCATTCTTTAGGGAATGTATAGCCTAAAGTTATATTTTTGAGACGGAAATAACCTCCGTTGAACAGCCAATAATCTGACATGGCATAGTTGGAACTTTTGTTTACATGGGTTAGACGAGGATATTTGGCAACTGCGTTTTGTTCGTCCGTATTATAAGGACTCCAATAGTTTCCATCAATGATGGCGGGGAAATTTCCGTAATTGTTACGGAATGGTTCTACCATTTCTCTTGCCAAGCGTGCATTTTGTTTTCCGACACCTTGGAATGCCAATGAAAGGTCAAAATTTTTGTAGCCCAAATTGATATTACCACCATATAGGAAATGGGGTAATGAGCTGCCTAGTAATACTCGGTCATATTCAGGAGAAATCTTTCCGTCGGGTACACCGTCAGGACCAGATATGTCTTTGTATTTAATATCGCCCAATTGAGTGTTCTTATCATTGATTTTGGGAGAATTCTTTAAGTCTTCTTCTGTCAGGAAAAGACCATCGCTAACATAGCCATACCACTCATTGAATTCACTGCCTTCCATTTTAACTTTGTCACCGAGGAATTGGGTTCCTTGTAAATCCCCCATTTTGGAGGTGAAGTCAGAGAAGTTAATGGCTATTCCGTAGCTGAAGTCACCGATGTGGTCATTCCAGCTGACATTCAATTCATAACCTTTGGTTGACATTTTGCCGGCATTGACGTCTGGGTCAGAGAATCCTAGAAAATCAGGGATAGCCATTGCTAATAGCATGTCTTTAGTATTTTTCCAGTAATAGTCACCGTTCACACGTAAGCGGTTGTTCAAGAAAGAAATGTCTAACCCAATGTCTGTAGATTCAGTTTTCTCCCATGTTACATTTTCAATGGCATATTTCTGTTGAGATGCAGTTTGGTCAAAATAAATACCGTTGTTTTGATAGAAAATAGTGTTCCCAAATGCAATGGTTGACATATATGGAAAATCGCCAATACGTTCATTACCCAATGCTCCCCATGTAGCTCTAATCTTCAAGAATGACAGCCAGTCCCAATTAAGATTCTTCATGAAATTTTCTTCGCTGAGTACCCAACCGGCAGAGAAGGAAGGGAATGTACCCCATCTGTGTTTCTTTGCAAAACGTGATGAGCCGTCATGACGTATATTAGCCTGGAATAAATATCTGTCGGCATAGCTGTACATGACACGTCCGAAGTAGGAACGATAAGCGTACTCTTTTCCTTTTCCAGAGTTGCCAATTAAATCTTTAGGTCCATTATTGAGGTATGGAAAGTTCGTGAGAACGTAGCCGTCTCTGTCAGCACCTAATTCTTCAATATATTCGTAATAGTTTTCGTAACCTGCCATAAGGTTGATGTCATGTTTTCCGGCAAACTTCTTTGCATAGTTTGCTATTAATTGTGTAGTGACATTGTAGCTGTCATTGCGGGTTTCTGAGAGTTTGGTTGTGTTGTATAGTCCGCTGTTGTCTAAGTATCCCCCTATTGTATTGGGATCATCTGCCAATGTATAGCTGGCTGCTTTCTTGAATGTTTTGAACTTGTCGTAATTAAAGCGAGGAGCAACGATTGCTGAAATTTTAAATCCGTCAAAAGGCTTGAAATCAATAGATGCTTTACCGCCCAATGCTGTGTACCATTTTTCTGTTGTACCACCCAATTTCATCAATCCATAAGGGTTGGCTCCCGATTTGCCTTCAGCTATACGGCCGTCATCCCATACTCCTGCATAAATAGCAGGCATGTAGCGCATCATTCCGAATGGAGTGAATTGCGGCATGTGGTGTTTAGTGCGCTTAACATTGAAGTCCAATGTAGCACTTAACTTTTGGGTAATGTTGAAGTCATTGTTTACACGTAATGTATAGCGTTGGAAATAACGGTCACCGTACAGACCGCCTACTTCATCATACGCCAAGGATGCTTTGGTCTTAACAACCTTGCTACCGCCTGAAAGGTGGATACTGTGACTTTGACGGGTTGCGGATTTCTCAAGAATCAGATCTTGCCAGTCGGTTATAGGATACTGGTTGGGATTGGTTGCATTGTTTTTCACCCAGTTATTAACTTGATCTTCTGAATAGGCTTGGTATTTGCCACCGTCCGGATTATCTGTATATCGTAATTCATTAGCCATTTCCAGAAAACGTTGCACGCCTACAACCTCAGGCTCTGCGGTAGGTATTTCCCAACCGAATTCACCGTTATAGGTCAATGACAGTTCCTTGTCACTGGCTCTTTTGGTGGTGACAAGAATAACGCCGGCAGCGGCACGAGAACCATAGATAGCAGCGGAAGCAGCATCTTTCAATACAGAAATGCTCTCAACGTCGTTGGCATTTACTGAATTGATGTCACCAGGCACTCCATCAACGATAACCAGAGGATCTGAATTCCCGATGGTTGTGATACCACGTACATATATCTTGTCTGCATTTGCACCAGGCGCATTATTGTTACGGGTTACCATTAACCCTGGGATGGTTCCTTGCAAAGCGGTGGAAAGGGAAGTTGTTTTACGGGCGGCTACTTCTGCACCTCCCACAGAACCTACTGCACCGGTCAAGTCTTTCTTTTTTACGGTACCATAACCGATAACAACAACTTCTTCCAAAGTCTTTGAATCTTCTTGCAGCACTACATTGATTGCGTTTTTACCGTTGACAGCAACAGATGCCGGTATATAGCCTACGTAAGAAACGGTTAGAGTAGCTTTCTCCGGCACATCTTCCAATGTATATTCACCGTCAATGTTGGTTATTGTTCCTTGTGTAGAGCCTTTGATAATAACGGAAGCTCCGATAAGCGGCTCATCATTTTCGTCTACGATTCTACCGGTTACTTTCTTTTTAGCACCTACAGATTTGTTGGTTTGCTGGAACAGCAAAATCTGCTTGTTTGCTTTTATTTCAAAGGAGATTTTCGTTCCTTTAAATAATTCTTTCAATACGGCCTCAAGTGAAGCATTTGATACATTTAAATCCTTTTTTGTTTCAAGATTGGGAAGTTTGTCTGTGTAGAATACGTTATAACCGCTAGCTTTTTCAATTTGCGGTATAATCTGCTTGATGGTCTGCTTGTTTACAGATAAACTGATTTGGGCGAAGCTGTTTCCCCAGAAAAACAGGGCACCCAGCAGTACTAAAGACCGCATAATCATTTTGTTTTGTCTCATGTCTAATAATATTAGATTAATTGTTTTTTATTTTGAGAAAGGCGTACCAAAGACCTGCTCTAATAAGATATTAGAGTAACTTATGACGAATTTCTCGTGAATGTTTAAACTAGAATTTTATTTTGCTGCCGAAAGCTGGCAGTTGTGTTTGATGAAGTAAAAAGTTTATAAAATCTATTCCATATTTTCCTTTTTAAGTTAACATAAAGAGTTTATTAAACACTACTAATATATTACGATCGTATTATCAGATTTTATTTTGTAATTAATGCCGCCAGCTTGGCTGATGTATTCTAATACATTATTCAAACTGCTATTCTTGATGATGCCGTGATAAGTATATTGTTTTACTTTCTCGTTTTTGAATATAAATTTGCAATTATACATTCGTGTAAGCATGGTACAAATTTCTTCAAAAGATTCACCGTAGAACGCTAGTTCATTGCTTCTCCATAGCAAATAACTTGCATTAGGATGAAGCTCGCTTTTTTCGAACTGTCCATTGGTCAGGTTGCAAACGAGCCTTTCGTTTGGCTTCATATATGCCTCGTGTCTGCCGTCGTCTACTTTAACCTTTCCACTTATCAGGATTACAGCTACTGATTTATCGTCTTTATGTGCACGTATATTGAAGCTTGTACCTAACGCTTGTACATTGATGCCATTTGCTTTCACGATGAAAGGCTTTTCCTTGTCCTTTGCAACTTCAAAATAGGCCTCTCCTTCCAGGGAGACCATACGTGTTTTCTTGTTGTAAGTGTTGTCATATACAATTCTTGAATCAGAATTGATGTAGACCTTTGTGCCGTCAGCCAAAATGATGTCGGCCTTCTGCCCGTTGGATACGGACATGGTGACTTCTGTATTGGCGTCATCGGCCGGTCGTTTGACTCCTGCATAATAGGCTCCGCTTCCCACTGCCAATATGATGCAGGCAACTGCAGCATAGCGCCCAATCTGACGCAGGAAACGGTTCCTTGTTTTCAGGACCTTCGTTTCCGTGGTGGAACTTGCGTCTATCTGGCTTAAAAGTTCGGTGAACATTTCATTTTGTACGGCTTTGTCCATCGTGTCCGGAGCCAGTGCCCAGCATTGCTGATAGTATGCGGAAAATTTCTGTTGAAAATCCGGTCGCTTAATCCATGATTTCAACTGTACATCTTCTTCAGGGCTGGTCAGTCCTCGAAAGAAACGATCCAAAAGTTCAATATGACTGTCTTTTTTATCCATGTTCTGTAGTATATATCTGTATGCCTGCCAAAACACTCACGGATTTTCGTGCTTTAACAATTATTTAGAAAGTAGAAGGAGAGGAAAAGCATGATGAATTTGCGTAATTCTTCTTTCAGTAGTTTCATAGTACGGTAGAAATGAGCCTCTACGGCACGTTCCGTCAAATCTAGCTGTGAGGCGATTTCCTTGTTGGACAGTTTTCCTGCTCTTTTCAGCTGAAAGACTTCCCGTGAAACTTCTGGCAGGCTTTGCAGAAGTTGCTCTATCTGTTTTTCAATGATGGAGACGTCCATATCCATCGTATCTTCCTCGATAGCCTCTGCTTCTGTTTTCAGCTTGTTTTCTACAAATTTGTTGTGTAATAATCTTCGTTCGGTTTCTTTGTATACCATGTTGCGTGCGATGGTGCATAGATATGCCGGAAAACTTTTCTCGGTATCCAGATTACTGCGTTTTTCCCATATCGTCATGAAGCTGCTTTGGGTGATGTCTTTGGCTAATGATTTGTCATATACGAGAAGGACGATGGTGTTGTACAGCCTGGCACTGTATTTTTCGTACAATGCTTCAAAGGCAAATTTATTGCCTTCTCTCAACTTGGCTACCAATAAAGTATCATTTTCTTTCTGCATATTGATTCATCTTACATTTACGCATTCTGAATGGTAGTGTCTTTGTATAGTAAAGTACTATTCCACATAGACTCTGAAAGAATGAACTACAAAGGTGGTGTTTTTATTATTTATTTAAAAGTTTTTTGCTGAAAATATACTTTGTGTGATTATTATTTAATTCTATATTCCACGATGAAGGAGGATGGCAGAAATAGTCATTTGCAGTATAAGAAGTGGTAAACTGATGGATGGGTTTAGGAACTTATTGTCAATACATTACATTTACAGCGTTGTTACATCCTTATGTAAAAGACGTTACATGCCGGGGAAAGACTCTTTACACACCGGGGTAAAGGCCGTTACACACCGGGGTAAAGGCCGTTACATATCGGGGTAAAGGTAGTTACATCCTGGGGTAAATGTCTTTTCCTGATTTAGCTAGACGCTTTTTCTTTTTATAACCGATATCAG